>NZ_DASWTD010000499.1:0-1587 GCF_036402335.1 Sphingopyxis sp.
GGTCGACATGTTCCTCGGCCTCGACGCCGTAGCCGCGCCCGAACAGCCGCGTCAGCCCGGGATGCGCGACGGGGATATGAAGTCCGTCCGAATAATTGTCCGCGACATTCTTCCAGTTGACCGCGCGCGGGCGCATCGTCACGCGGCCAAGCGCGCGCAGATCCTCGAACCGGTACGGCGCCACGCGCGCCTCATAGGGCGCCATCATGCTCGCCACCGAGGGTCCGCCGCCTTCGAGCCGCACGAAGATGAAGCCCTGCCAGATCTCGAGCTCGACGGGGGAAAGGCCGTTATCGGCCATCACCAGCGTCGGATATTCGCTCTTGCCCGGCACGCCTGTCAGCCGTCCGTCGAGCGCATAGGTCCAGGCGTGATAGGGGCAGATCAGCTTCTTCGCGCAGCCCGAGGATCCGTCGACCAGCCTCGATGCGCGGTGGCGGCAGACATTGGTGAAGGCGCGTAACCGGAGGTCCTCGCCGCGGATGACGAGGATGCTCTCGTTCAGGAAATCGAGCGTGTGCCAGTCGCCGATATCGGGGACGTCGCTCACATGGCACACCACCTGCCAGCTCGGCCGCATCATCCGCGCCATCTCGACCTGGAAATATTCGGGGTCGTGATAGATCCACGCGGGCAGGCTCCAGCCCTCGTCGGGATCGGTGTTGCGGCGCGGATCTGCGAGGGCGGGCTGGACCATGGGGACTCCTTGTTATACGATCGTATAACAAGGTGACGAACCGTGCAACACTGCTTATGGGTGTAAACCCGATGCTCAACCAAGGCCGCGCCAGTTTCACCCGCGAACCCGCCGACCAGCGTCGTCAGGCGCTGATCGACGCCACCGCCGCCTGCCTTGCCGAAAAGGGTGTCGCGGGCACCTCGGTGCGTACGATCTGCGCGCGTGCGGGCGTATCACCCGGGCTGCTCCGCCACTATTTCGCGGGCGTCGACGCGCTCGTCGCCGAAACCTATCGCGAGGTGACGCAGCGCGTGGCGGAAACCTTCGCCGCGGCGGTTGCAGCTGCGGGGGACGTGCCACGCGACCGGCTGATCGCCTATGTGACCGCGAGCTTTAAGCCCCCCATAACCGATCCCTCGCTGCTCGCGACCTGGCTTGCCTTCTGGAGCCTCGTCAAGACCGACGCCGATATCGCGAAGATCCACGGCGAAACCTACTGCGCCTATCGTGGTGATCTCGAGGACCTGCTCGGGGCGTGCGACATGGCGAGCGCCGAGGCGGGCCCCGTCGCGATCGCGCTCACCGCACTCGTCGACGGGCTGTGGCTGGAGCTTTCGCTCGACCCCACCACCTTCACCCCCGAACAGGCGAGCGCGATGGCGGTGCGCTGGCTCGATACCTTGCTCGAACGTCCCGCCTTCGGCTGACCCGGCTTATTTGCTGCCCAGATCGGTCAGCACCGCGTGCCACTGGCCGAGCGCGTCGGCAATCGTGCCCGTGGGTACGCGCTCGTTGAGCCCGTGCGCGAAGCCGTCCTCGGCGCGCATGAACAGGCTTGCCACGCCGTAGCTCGGGACGCCCTGCGCGCGAAAATGCAGACTGTCGGTCGCGCCCGCCGACATGCTCGG
>NZ_DASWTD010000500.1:0-2156 GCF_036402335.1 Sphingopyxis sp.
CGGCGGCGGCAAGCGTCCCGCCGCGATGGGACCGGTGCTCGGATATGATATCGTGCTGAAACTGCATCGCAGCCTTGCCGTGCTCTTCGGCAAATATGGCTCGACGCTGGTCCATACCGGAATGATCAACGGCCTGCCGGGCTTCGTCACCCGCGAGGCCGACGGCGAACTGCAGACGACCGCGCTCGAGATCGAGGAGGGCAAGGTCACCGCCATCTATGTCATGCGCAACCCCGACAAGCTGAAGCACATGCACTAGGCTGCGACGCGGAGCGCCCCCGCGGCAACGAACAGGATGGCCGATACAAAGCAGGCCGCGGTGCGAACCGAGTTCCAGAGCGTCCATTCGCCGAGATAGCGCGTCCACAGCGCCGCGGCTTCGGGCGTGCCCGGCGCCGTCGCGGCGAGCGCGTTGTTAAGCGGCACGTTCAGCGCCATCGTCACCCCGTCGCAGCCGACGACATAAAGCAGTGCCGCGACGAGGACCAGCTTGCCGTCGAGCGTGCCGAGCGATCCCAGCGACAGCGCGCCGACGATCAGGCAGAGCAGGCCGGTCCCGAACAGCGCGGTCATGAAAGCCGGATTGATCACCGTGACGTTGATCGAATTCATCGCGGCGACGCCCTGTTCGGCCGGGATGCGCCCCAGCCCTGCCATGATGAAATTCGAAAAGCCGAAAAATACGCCGCCGACCAGCGCGGCGCCGAATGCGGTGGCAAAACTCAATCCGGTGACAAGATTGTCGGGCATATTGTTCCTCCCTGGGCTTCAGCGGGTCAGGCGATAGGCGATGCGATACATGTCCATCGACCCCGCACCCCCGCGCCGGGCCGAGAAGGTCAGCCGGCCCGGCGCCGACCAGTCGAGCATCGGGCCATAGCTGTCACCAACCGGATCGTTCACCGACGGCGGCAATATCACGCCCGCGTCATAGCGACCATCGTGCAATGTGGCCGCGAACAGGTCGATACGGTCGTTCTGCATGCTCGGTGCACGCGCAAAGACGATCGTCCGGCTGTCGGACAGGAAACTCGCGTCGAACTCGTCGCCGGTGGTGTTGATCGTGCCTGCAAGCGGCGCTGCATCTGTGAAACCCGACCTCCTTGCGCGGGCCGTATAAAGGTCGTGCCGCCCCGCACCGCCCGGCCGATCGCTGGAAAAGAGCAGCCGCTTTCCGTCGGGTGAGAGCATCGGTGCATATTCATCGTCGGCGCTGTTGATCCCTGCTCCCAGATTTTCGACGGCCCCGAAACCGCCGGGCACGACCGCGACCCTGTAGAGATCGTCTTTGCCCATCCCGCCGGGCCGGTCGGAGCAGAAATAGACGAAGCGCCCGTCGCGCGTGAAGGCGGGGTCGAAATCACGCCCCGGCGAATTGAACGGCACCGGCGTTGCGGGACCCCAATCCGAACCGGCGCGGCGCGACATCCAGATATCGTAACTGCCCGCACCGCCGGGCCGGTTGCGGCTGAACCACAAGGCGGTTTTGCCATCGGGACTGATCGTCAGGCGGATTTCGGCATCGCCGGTCGACGCGATCCCGGGCGCGAACAGTTCGGCTTCGCCGACGATCTCGATCACGGGCTCCGGAGGTGCTTGCGCGCCAGCGAGAAGCGCCATCGCAATGACGAACGCCACGTCAGAGCGCCCGCTCGAAATCGCTGATCCAGTTCGTCTCCCAGCTTTGGCCGCTGTCGGCCGAGAATGCCTGCTCCCAGCGTGCCGAAGTTGCGGTGATCCGTGACCAGAGGACGCGTGTCCTGATCGGGCGACCCTCGAAACTGTCATCGCCGAAGAAGGTCCCGACCCCGTTCGCGAAATTCCCGCGCACGGGCGGGGCGATCGTCGACGGGCTACGACCGTCGAGCCACCAGCTCAGCCATTCACCCGTCGCCGGATCGAGCGTGCGGACGCCGACACCGCGGAATGGCGCACCGGGAAAGTTCATGACGTTGTCGCCGGCGTTGCCGCGACCGCCGAGTACGGGCCAGTTGGCGAAACTCCCGTCGAAATCGATCCAGTCGCGGCTTCCTGCCAGCCGCTTCTTGAGCCTGCGGTGCCGGACCTTCCACGTGCCGGCGAGGAAGTCGAAATCGCGGCTGTTCGGTATCGGCACCTCGTCGTGCAAAAGCGGGAGCGGCGATGGCACGGCATTG
>NZ_DASWTD010000501.1:0-11621 GCF_036402335.1 Sphingopyxis sp.
GATCCGGTGCGCGAGTTCGTCGGGCATCGGGGCCGCCCGCGCCGCATCCCAGAACGGTCCAGCATAATGTTGCAACGCGTAATGGGCGATCTGGAAATCGGCGATGCGCGCCAGATGCGAGCGCAGTGTGCGATTATATTCGGCACGGCGCGAGGAATAATTACCGCCATCGGCTGGAAAATTTTCTAGAAGATGGACGATGCCGAGCTGCAAGGCGTGGAATTCGAGCCCATGCACGGGATCGAGAATGACGCCCGCCTCACCAATGCCGACGACATTGCCCGCCCAGAGTTCGGCGGCGATGCCGGGAGCGAAAGAACGAATCGTCACGGAATCGAGCGGCAGTCCGCTCGCAGCCGCAGCAGCTTCGACCGCCGCGTCGTCCGATATCGCCGTGCTCGACCAGATGTGGACGACATGCGTGTGCGTCATGCCCGGGATCAGCCCGGTCCAGCCGGTCGTTCCGGCGCGCATCTCGGCATAGACGGGCAACGCCGTAAAGCGCGGCGCCAGCGCCGACAGCATCCGGTCGCCCGGTGTCTGCCATGTTTCGAACGACATGCCGGGCGCGCCACGCAGCAACAGCCCGTCCGCCGTCGCATCGACGAAAAGGTCGCCTTCGACACGGCGGCCGTCGTCGAGCAGCAATGCCCGGATATCCTTGCCGTCGCGTTCGGCGCCAACACTCGCCGCCGGGACGATCTCGACCCCCAGATGCCGCGCAATCGCCATCAGGCTTTTCGCATAGGCGGCAGCGGGTAGATGATAGCCGTAATCGGCGCGGGCATATTTCTTGCTGTCGGCATCGGGCAGGAACAGCCGGCCGTGGTGCGCGGCCGTCGCGATCAGCGAGAAATCGTCGATCCCGACGCCCAGCCCGTGGTGCCGCGCCTTGACCCAGTGCGGGAAGAAATCGCTGCCATTGATGCCGGTACCATGCGCGCCATAGCTGTGGAGGAAGGGCGCCTGCCCGGCGCCGGTCGCATCGACGAAATTCTGTCCGAGTGTGAAGGCGCCGCGCACCCCGCGCAGCAGCGCGGCCTCGTCGATGCCGATCTGGTTGTGCAGCGCCTCGATCGCGGGAAGCGTGGCGTGGATATCCGCCGCGCTGGCTTCGGACGGCAGCGCGACCGCGGTGACCGCGATCCCCGCAGGCGCGAGCGCGCGGCGCAGCGCTGCGGCGGCGAGCCAGAGCGGCGCATCGCGGCCGACGATGACGAGGCGGCGCACGCTCATGCCGCGCTCGCCGCGCCGGGACGCACGGTCGCATTCGACGCACAATAACCGGCAAGAAATTCGCTATGCGGCGTCATCTCCGCCGCGTTGACCGCGATGCGCGCGGCCAGATCGTCGAGACGCGCCTGACGCTCTACCGCCGACATGCGATGGGTTAGCGGATTCGCAGCCGACGGCAGAACGCCCTGCCCCTCGAGAACCGAGAGCCAGCTATCGCGGGAAAAGAGACCGAGTCTATATTCGGGTACCGCCGCGCTCTCCCGGAACAGGGCAAGCCGATGCGCCAGACTTTCGGGCAAAGCCATCGTGCGCACATGGTCCCACAGCGGTTCGCCGACGCGCTCGTTCGCGGTGTAGTGGAGCACCAGAAAGTCGCGCGTCCGGTCGTAGTGAATCCCGAACAGCCGGTTGAACTCGCGCACCGCGCACGCATCGATGCCCTGGCCGCGGCGCGGCATCAACGCCACGAGGTCGATCGCCGCCGCCTGGATCAGGAAGATGCTCGTCGATTCAAGCGGTTCGAGGAAACCGCTCGCGAGCCCGATCGCGACGCAATTGCCCGCCCAGCCTTGCGCGCGCCGTCCCGCCGCGAAGCGCAGCAGTCGCGGCTCGTCGAGCACCTCGCCATCGAGATTGGCGAGCAGCGTATTGCGCGCCTCCTCTTCGTCGCAGAAGCGGCTTGAGAACACATAGCCATTGCCGATGCGGTGCTGGAGCGGGATGCGCCACTGCCAGCCGCCCCGCCGCGCGGTCGAGCGTGTATAGGGGGTGATCGGCTCGATCCCGAGGCAGGGCACGGCGAACGCCCGGTCACACGGCAGCCACTCGCTCCAGTCGATCCACGGCACCTGCATCGTCTGCCCGACCAGCAGCGAACGAAAACCCGAGCAGTCGACGAACAGATCGCCTGCGATCTCCATACCGGTTTCGAGCCTGAGCGCGGCGACATCGCCATTGTCGCCGTGGCGTTCGACCCCGGTGACCTTGCCCTCCATCCGCCGCACGCCGCGTGCCGTCGCCCAGCCGCGCAGATAGCGCGCGTAGAGCCCGGCATCGAAATGATAGGCATAGCTGTATGTCGAGCGGATCGATCCGGGGTCGGTATTCGGATGCTCGAAGCCGTTGACGTGGCACGCGGCGACCGCGAAGCTATAGGCCTGCAGCGACCGGTCGTCGCTCCCGTCGAGCCTCGCCCGCGCCCAGTGATGCTGGAAATCACTGCCCGCCCAGCGGTCGCCGAAGGTGCCGAAAGGGTGGATATATCGCGCCCCTTCGCGCAGCCAGTCGACGAACTCGATTCCCAATTTGATCGTTCCGCCGGTTTCGCGCATGAACTCGGCTTCGTCGATGCCGAGCATATCGTTGAAGGTCTTGATGTGTGGCAGCGTCGCCTCGCCGACACCGACGGTGCCGATCTCGTCGCTTTCGATCAGCGTGATGTCGTAATCGGCGGCGGGAAGCAGACCAGCCAGCGCCGCGGCGCTCATCCAGCCGGCGGTCCCGCCGCCGAGAATGACAATCCGATAGGGTTCCGGCCCGGCCATGTCCTATCCTTCGCTCCCTCTTGGTCGGAATAGCGTGGCCGCCCGTGGACCTGACGGCCGCGCCATCCCCGGGATCAGAATTTGACGCGCGCGCCGAACTGGAAACGGCGGTCGACCCGGCTCCAGGCGGAGTCGAAATATTTCGCCGCAGCCCCCGGAGTCTGCGGGGAATCGCCGAACACCTGCTGCTGATAGACCGTGGTGGTATTGAGCAGGTTCGTCCCGTCGACCGAAAGCTCCAGCCACGGCGTCGGCGAGTAGCGAAGCGAGGCATCGAGGAATCCCGCCGCCTTCTGGAACACCGGCAAGCCGATGCAGCAGTCGAGATTCTGCGTCAGATAACGCGACCGCCAGTTATAGGCGACGCGCAGGCCGACCGGTCCCTTTTCATATAGCCCGACGAGATTGAACGTGTGCTTCGAGATGCCCGCGAGCCGATGCGAATCGAAGACGAAGCCCGAACCGCCGAGCGATTGCTGCCCCGCGCCGAATGCGCCGACATCACCGCTGGACGAGGCGGTGAACAGGTTCGAATTGCTGATCTTCGACTGATGCACATAGGTATAGTTCGCCTGCATGCCGAGCCCGCTGAGCAGCCCGGGCAGAAAGTCGAAGAAGGTCTGATAGGCTAGCTCGGTCCCCCAGATTTCGCCGCCCTTGCGGACGTTGCTGGGCCCGTTGATCTGCACCGTCTGGGTGGACGTCCCGTTGGTGACATCGCGGCCGAACTGACCGAAGGAGATCGCATTGGTCAGCTTTTTATAGAAGATGCCGACGGCCAGCGAGCTGTTCGATCCCATATAGCGTTCGAAGGTCAGATCGAACTGGTCGGCGCGGAGCGGCTTCAGCGCCGCATTGCCCGAATTGGCGAGGAACACGAAATTATAGCCCCGGACATTCTCCGGCGTGTGCGGTGCGGTCGGCGAACTATAGACGACATAGGGCGAATCCGCGGTGGTGTTGATCACCGGCGCGTTGATCGCGAGCGTGTTGCGCAGATAGCCGAACTGCGGCCGCGAGATCGCCCGCGAATAGGCAAAGCGGACGAAGGTCTTCTGGTCGAAGCCGAAGCGCAGGTTGAGGCTTGGGAGCCAGTCGGTGCGCGACGTCTTATACTTGTCTTCGGCGGCCGCACCATTGGCGAACGCGATGATCTCAGGCGTCAGATAGCAACGCGGATTGACGACGTTGTTGCCGGTCAAAGGCGTGTTGCAAGGCACGAGGTTGTCGAAGATGTTCGTCGCCGGAAAGGCAACGCTGCCCGTGCTGTCAATCTTCGTGCGGACCACGCGCAGGCCGACATTTCCCTGCAGCGCGACGCTGCCGAGCATCAGCTTGTCGTCGCCCCCGAATTTGACCATCGCATAGGCGGCTTCGGTCTGCTCGCGAACCTTGAACTTTTCGCCGGATGTGAAGCATTCATCGACGGTTGCCTCGGGCCGGTCGCAAATCGCGGTATAGCCCGTGCCGAGCGGCGATGCGGTGTTCGCGCCGCCGAGCGACTGGATCAGGCGCGGGAAATCGCGAAGCGTGTCGCGATTCAGGAAAACGAGCGGCCCGTTGGGATAGGCGCTGCCGTTATAGAAGTCGCCGAGACTCTGCGATTCCCAGATGCCTGCGCCATAGCCCTTGAAGGGGGCATGGCCGGCATTGCCGCCGCAGTTCCCGCTATTCGTCGGATAGGCGCCGCCCGTCGTATTGTCGGCATTGAAGCCCGGGCCGTTGCAATTCCAGTTGGCGGCGATCGGCGTCCAGTTGAAGGTCGAGTAACGCACCGTCTGCTCGCGATCGGCGTAGCGCACCCCGACCTTCAGCGAGTCAAGCCAGTTGCTTTCGGGAAAGTCATATTCGACGTCGCCGCGCAGCGCGAGTTCGTTGGCGTCATTATCCTCGACATGTCCCTGGATGAACGGGATCCAATAATTGTGCGCATTGGCCAGGCCGCCCGGCGCATAATTGACGTTCGAGCCCGGCAGCAGCGTGACCTGCGGCGTGCCGTCGCCGTTCACGCTATAGTCGTAGTTGGCCATCGATCCCGTCGCGACGAGTATGTCGTTATTATAGGTCGAGGCGTCGATATATTGCGCGTCGAGATCGAAATGCAGCCGGTCGCTGGCATCCCAGCTGATGTTGGCCGAAAAATCGCGCGTGCCTTCGCGATGGTCGAAATTGCGCGCTTCGTTCTGGAAATAGAGCCCGTCGCGCTGCGTCGTGCAGGCCCCGCCGGGGCCCGGTCCGCAATAGTTGACGAACGGCTGACCCGGCACCGCCGACCCCGCGTTGATCGCCGCCTGCAGACTCTCGGTCGTCCCGCTGAAACTGCCATGCGGCTGGGTCAGCAACCCTCCGGTCAACATGCCGTCGGGGCCGAAGGTCAGGCCGCTGCTTCCGACGAGAACCGACCCGGTACGCGGATTATAGGCGCGGGTACCGAAATAATTGCCGTCGAGGATCGCGTGGCTCGCGCGTTCGAGCCACGCATTGGTGTAGTGCGAGTCGATATATTGGATCGTCGCGCGCAGGCTGCCCGAATTATTTTCATATTGCAGCGCCCCGGCAATGCCGCGCCGCTTGCGATCATAATCGACCTGCGAATAGCGGACGCCGTCAGGCGCATAAGCCCAGCCCGTTCCGCCAAAGGGGTTTGCGGTACAGGGCAGGCTGCCATCGGCGCCGGGGGTGGCACGCACGACGTTGTCCGGCCCTGTGGTACCGAAACCGGCCGAGCAATAGGTGTCGATCTTGTCCATGATCACGCTCTCGGTCCGCGTGACGACATGGCTCTGCGCGTAGCTCGCGAGAATGCCGAAACGGCCGATCGCGGTGTCCCAGGTATTGCTGATGAGCCCCGAGAATTCGGGGGTCCAGCGGCCCGAGCGATCGCCGTAGTTCATCCGGAAAGTGCCGGTGACGACAAGCCCGCCCTGATCGAACGGCACGCGCGTCCGCAGGTCGACAGTGCCGGCGATCCCGCCTTCGATCATGTCCGCGGTCTGGTTCTTGTAGGCATCAATACCGGCGAGCAGTTCGGGTGCGATGTCGTTGAACTGGAGCCCGCGCGCCGAGTCCGCCGAGAAGCTGTCGCGGCCGTTGATCTCGGTCCGCACAAAGGTGAGGCCGCGAATGAGGACATCGGTCGGCTCGCCCGACGGGTGCGTCGAGTCATCCGCCGATTGCAGGCGGTTGACGGTGATGCCCGGAAGGCGCTGCAGCGCCTCGGCGGCCGATTTGTCGGGAAAGGCGCCGATGTCGGTAGCGGTGATCGAGTCGACGACCGTCAGCGCGTCCCTTTTGCGGCCGGCGGCATCTTCGAGCGCCGCGCGCACGCCGGTGACGACAATCTCGTCATTGCCCGCGCCGCCTTCGGGCGCCGCATCCTGCGCGAACGCGGGCGCCGCGGCGATCATCATCACCGACAGCGAGGCACCACCCAATAGGCGGCGACCACAATCCTTTGCGAAACCGTTGAGCCTCATCGTCCTCCCCTTCCCATTCGTGCTCCCTTGTTCCGGAGCTTTTCATTGCGGATGCGTCAGGGCGGCCCCTGCGATCCTTTTGCATGTTTTTGCGTATTGTTGCAGAAATGGCAAGCGCATTTGTCCGTAACGGTATTGCGACAAATATCTTAATATTATCAGTGTTTTAATACCAATTTCGCAGAAGGACGAAGGAGCGGGGCGACAAAATTGCATACGTTTGCGTCGCGGTCAGTTGATGCAAATATTTGCATAAACCATCAGCAAGGGTGGGCGGCGCGGGGGACGAGCAGCGCGGCCAATGCCGCGATTCCCACAAAGATGGCGGCGATTCCGAGTGCCATGGCCGGATCGCCGCCGAACGCCCCGGCAACGAGCGGGCCGAGACACACCGCTGCGACAAGCTGCGGGATGACAAGAAACACGTTGTGGATGCCGAGATACACGCCGACCTTCTCGGGCGGCACCGCGTTGACGATAATCGCATAGGGAAGCGACAGGATGGCCGCCCAGCCGAGGCCGATGCCAAGCGACGACAGCCAGAGCCATTGCGCGTCGGCAATCAGGACGAACCCCGCCATTCCCGCGGTTGCGGCCAGCAGGCACAGCGCATAGGTCGCGCGTTCGCCGATCCGCGTGACGACCGAAGGGAGGATCAGCGCCGCAACCGCCGCTACGCCGTTATAACCCGCGAACAATATGCCCACCCAGTCGGCGGCGGCATTGAAGGCGGCCGATGCGGGATCGCCGCTCCCGAAATGACGACGCGCAACCGCGGGCACGGCATAGATCCACATCGCAAAAAGGCCGAACCATGTGAAAAATTGCACGATCGCGAGACGCCTGAGCGCGGCGGGCATCGACAGGAAATCCTCGACGATCTGGAGCAAGCCCAGCGGCGCATTGCCGCGCGCCTGCCGCCGCGTCGCTGCGAAATGCGCGAGCCCGACGATCAGCGCGGCGGCGGCGAGGACGAATATCTCCCATTGCCACCCGAACGCCGCCGCCGCCATGAGCAGCAGCGCGCCGGAAAGCGCGAGCGGCCAGCCGAAGCGGCGCACGGGCCGCGCCTCCCCGGTTTCCGGCGGCCCGGGGTCGGTTCGCGGCACCTCGCGCGTCGAAACGACCGTCCACAGGACCGAAACCGACAGGCAGGCGCTGCCGATGTAGAAAGCATAGCGCACCGCGGTCGGCAGGCCGCCCGCCGCCGCGCTTCCCGATACGCCGAACCAATTGACCAATATCCACGGAAGCGACGAGGCAAAGACCGCCCCGATGCCGATGAAGAAGACCTGGATCGCATAGCCGCGTGCGCGCTGCGCTTCGGGAAGGTTGTCGGCGACAAGCGCCCGCGACGGATCCATCGCGATGTTGATCGAGGCCGTCAGCAGCCACAAGGCGCCGATCGCGGCCCACAGGGTCGGCGCATTGGGCATGACGAGCAAGGCGAGCGCCGTGACGAGTCCCCCGCCGAGCAGGAAGGGGCGCCGCCGCCCGAATCGCGACCGCGAATGGTCGGACAAATGGCCGACGATCGGCTGCACGATCAGCCCGGTGATCGGCCCCGCGATCCACAGCAAGGGCAGTTCGGCAACGTCGGCGCCGAGCGCCTGGAAGATGCGGCTCGTGTTGGCGTTCTGCAGCCCCCAGACGATCTGGATGCCAAATAATGCAAAACACATGCTCCATATCTGCAAAGGCGGCACAGCGCGCGACTGCCGAACAGGATTTTCCTTGGCTTCCAGACCGTCTACGGCATGCAAATCTTGCATACCCCTCCCCTCCTTGTGCTAACGCTCTCGCGACGTCGAACACGGATTGGCCCTTATGAGCACCAACAATATCAGATTGGAAGACCTGGCGCGGATGGCGGGTGTCTCGATTTCGACCGTGTCGCGCGCGCTCAACGATCATCCCCTCATCAGCCTCGCGACCAAGAAAAAGGTCTGGGCGCTCGCCCGCGAGCATAATTATCCTTTTCGCTCGTACATGCCCGCAGCACCCATCGGCGCGGAAGGATCGATCGTCGTCGTCACCCCGCACATGCAGGGCCGACCGCTCCCGCTGTCGCATCCCTTCTTCCTTGAACTGCTTGCGAGCATCGGCGAGGCGGCGCGCGCGCGCGACTGCGACTTCACCGTCAGCCACACCGCGCCGCGCGATTTCGACGACCTCACCACGGTAATGAACAGCGGCCGCGCGAGCGGCGTGATCTTCCTCGGCCAGTCGATGCTGCACGACGGCTTCAACCGGCTGGCCGAGACAAACAGCAATTTCGTCGTTTGGGGCGCCCATCTGCCGGGGCAGAAATATCCCTCGGTCGGATCGGACAATGTCATGGGCGGCCGCCGCGCGACGATGCACCTCGCGCGCCTCGGCCGAAAGGCGATCGCTTTCGTTGGCTCGAACGATCCCGAGGCGATGCAGCGGCGGCAAGGCTATCTCGAAGCGCTCGAGGCGAACGGGCTCGAGCCCGACCCGTCGCTCGACATCCGCGTCGACTTCGGCTTCGAGTCGGCCGAGCGGGCGCTGAACCAACTCCTCTCGCGCCGGCGCAAGCTCGACGGTATCGTTGCCTCGAGCGATCTCATTGCGCTCGGTGCGATCCGTGCCCTGCGCAAGGCCAACTTGTCGGTGCCGAAGGACGTGTCGGTAACGGGCTATGACGATATGCTGCTAGCGCGACTCAGCACACCGGCACTGACGACGATCCAGCAGGATACACTCGAGGCGGGGCGACGCCTCGTTGCGCAGGTCATGGACCCGAACGCTGAGCAATATCTCGACTATCTGCCAACGCATCTGATCGTTCGCGAGTCCTGCGGCGCCTAACGACTTTTAAAATGCTTTCGAAGGGGCCGGTTGCGGACCGGCCGCTTTTGAGAAATCCAATTGAAGAAGCGACATTCTTCTCGCGCGTTCGCAATCTCTCGGAACCATGGCTTGGTCTACTCTGACAGATGCACGCGGTCGCGACCGTCGCCCTTGGCTCTGTAAAGCGCGCGGTCGGCGCGATCCAACAGAGCCTGCAGGTTTTCATCTTCCCTCGCAATCGCGACGCCGAAGCTTGCCGTCGGGCTTGCCTCGCCGGGCATAATATCCGGGGCGCTTTGCTTGAACGCCGTCCTGATCTCTTCGGCCAGTTCGTGCGCGGCGACGGCGGCGCCTGAGGGTAGCATGATCGCGAATTCTTCACCGCCCAGACGCGCGATAATCGCGCCTCCCGGTGCTTCCTCCTTTAGGACGTTCGAGAAGTGCCGGATGATCGAATCACCGCTACTATGACCGAACAAATCGTTGATCGATTTAAAATGGTCGAGATCGCTAAGGATGATCGCCACCGGCTTTCCAGTTGCCTGCCTCGCCATTGCTCGGAGCGCGCGAGGCTCGAAACCGCGTCGGTTGAACAATCCCGACAGATTGTCGATCAGCGCATCCGACTTGATGCCGTCCATCACGTCGCTCGCGATAACCGCAAGGACCCCGACCGCCGTCATCGCGCAGATGAGCGCGTCGGAAATCGAAACCACAAGCCAATACGAACTTTCAAACCGCTGGCCGGAGGCGCCTGACGCAATCAGGAACAGCGGCCGAAGAAGATAGCCGGCGAAGGAGACGAGCAGCAAACCGAGAAACACCTGCTCGACCGGTGTACGACGCGGCGCCTTTGCAACATCCAGCAGCATCAGAAGGCTGAGGACAGCCAGCCCGGAATTGAGGATGATAACCCGGGCCAGCAGGTTCGGATCCATGAATTGATAATAGTGGAGAGGCCCCAGCGTGAGCGCTCCAATAGCAAGGAGAGCCCCGTGGCGAGGCCGTCGCCCGCGCCGCTTCGACAAACCTATGGACAGCAGCATGATCGCGAACAGCAGGAAGATGTTCGCCGAGTAGCGCAAAACCGGATTTTCCAGCGAGAAGGCAAAGTAGAATATGCCAAAACACAGCGACCTGACCGCGTACGACAGGCCGAATACCCGAATATAGTTCAGAGCGCGGTTGTTTCGCCAGATCGCCAGCAGCGCGATGCAGAATATCGCTGCCATGCTCGTATTTAGAATACCTATGACATTATAATAATTCATACACTCGACCAACGGCGAAAAATCGGATTCCCGATCCGGTTGATCGGAGGGGATGCTATGCTGTTGGTAAAGGTCAGGTGAATGCTGGAACGACAGAGCAGCGACTTGCTCAACATCCAGTGAAATTTTTCCGCGGACCGAAGCTCATTAGCGCAACGATGGCCGGTGGCCGACTGGCAGCTATCTAGACACTTAACTCAAGGACTCCCGGCGCGGCCGCGCGGCGTCATTTCCTTGAGCGAAATGTAGCCGGACTGGCCGGATCGATGATCGGCGTGTCGACGAGGCCGGGACGCACCGCGTCGACGCGTGTATCTGGCGGGAAGGCACGAGGGGGCTTGGCAAGCGCACCCGAACTGGTCCATCCCCCGCGCGCTCCAGACAAAAGGGCGGGACGCGCCGATGAAGCCAGCACGCAGCTATCCGATGACCATGATCCACCTGTTGCGGGCGGTTTACTGGTACGACGAAGCGCTTCAATCCAACCTGCGCCGCGACGGCTGGCCGACGCCGACGCGCACCCAGTCGATGCTGTTCGCGAATATCGCGATGGGCGAGACCCGCCCGGCACGCCTCGCGGCGAACCTCGGTATCACGCGCCAGTCGATGAGCCAGCTGATCGCCACGATGGTCGAACGCAACATCCTCGTTGCCGAACCCGATCCGCACGACCGCCGTGCCCAGAAAATTACCTTCCATCCCGACTCGGCGCCGCTTCGCCATGCCGCGGAAATGGTTATGACGGGACTGCACGAGCATCTTGGTACGCGCCTCGGCGAAGATCGCCTGAGTGCACTGGACGACGCGATTTCAATGGATTGGGGGCCGATTCCCGATCTACGGCCGCTCGAACGAAAATAGTTAGAATACTATTGACTTTGTCAGTTTACCTGACAAACTTCTCCCCATAACAGGAGAGGAGATATGGCCGTGGCCGATGCGGAACTGCCCCCGACCGTGCAACCGGTAATCCCGGCCGGAGACGATTTCCTGTCGCGCGAGGCGCTGGTCGCGCTGACACCCGAAGAGCTGATCCGCCGGACGACCGCGCTCAAGCCGCTGCTCCAGCAACACGCGGCCGAGTGCGAGCGGAGCCGCCGCCCCGTCACCGATGTCTGGAACGCGATCCGCGCCACGGGCTGCTTCTATCATTTCCTGCCGCGCAAATATGGCGGGCTCGAATTCGACGTCGACAGCTTCCTCGACGCGATGCTCCCCCTTGCCGGGGGATGCGCCTCGACCGGCTGGGTCGCCGCCTTTTGCGTCGAGCATGTCTGGAT
>NZ_DASWTD010000502.1:0-3437 GCF_036402335.1 Sphingopyxis sp.
AGAACATCGTCGGGCGCCTCAGCGGCGCGGTGCTGCTGCCCGGCAAGGGGTTCAAGGACCTGTTCGACAACAAGAAAAAGAACGACGCCTACGTCTCCATCCTCGCCAACGTGATTTTGAGCTTCTGATGCTGCTGCGCAAACTCTTCGCCCTGCTCGCCTTCGTGACGATGTGCGCCGCCTTCGGCGCAAGCGTCGTGCGCGCAGCCGAAGAAGAGAAACCGCTCAAGATCGAATATCGCTTCACCCCGCCCGCGCCGCGCGAGCAGAGCGAGGCCGCCGTCGTCCAGAAATCGGAAGGCTGCTACAGCTGCCACACGCGCACCGACCAGCCGTCGATGCACGCGACCCCCGCGGTGCGGCTCGGCTGTACCGACTGCCACGGCGGCGATGCGAGCCAGCGCGGTACGCCCAGCCTCGGCTACCAGCATCCGACGAACAAGGCAGTGATGGCGCTCGCGCATCCGCAGCCGACGCTGCCCGGCGCGTGGCACGACAGCTCGGCGAACCCGCAGCGCAGCTACACCTTGCTCAACAAGGAATCGCCCGAATTCATCCGCTTCGTGAACCCCAGCGATTACCGCGTCGCGCGCGAGGCGTGCGGCGCATGCCATCTCGAGGTGATCGAGGCGACCGAGCGGTCGATGATGTCGACCGGTGCGATGCTGTGGGGCGGCGCGGCCTACAACAACGGCATCGGGCCGTACAAAAACTATATCTTCGGCGAAGCCTATACGCGCACCGGCGAACCCGCGTGCATCCTCTCGCCCTCGTCGCGGCTGACCGCCGAGGAATATAAGGAAGCCTGCAAGCCAAGCTTCGGTTTCGACAAGATCCTGACCGACGAAGAGAAAAAGCGCGGTGCGCTCGCCAAAATGTACCCGTTGCCGCGCTGGAGCGTGCTGCCGCCGGGTGACGTCTTCCGCGTGTTCGAGCGCGGCGGGCGCAACATCAACACGCAATTCCCAGAAATCGGCCTGCCCAACCCGACGGGCAGCATCCAGCGGCTCGAGGAACCGGGGCGCCCCGATCTCAAACAGTCGAACCGCGGTCCGGGCACGGGCCTCCGCGTCTCGATCCCCGTGCTCAACATCCACAAGACGCGCCTCAACGACCCGCTGTCGTGGTTCATGGGGACGAACGACCAGCCCGGCGATTACCGCCATTCGGGCTGTTCGGGCTGTCATGTCGTCTACGCCAATGATCGCGAGCCGCGGCACAGCCTGACCTACGCGAAGTTCGGCCGCGACGGCGAGACGGCGACGGTCGATCCGACGATCGCGGGGAAGAAGTGGAAGCCCGAAGGCGGGCACGGCGGCGATAGCCATGGCGCCGAGGACGGCCATCAGGCGGGCGGCGGTCACGGCGCGCTGATCGATCCGGCCGATCCGGACGTTCCGGCACGCCCCGCATCGCCGGCGCGCGGCGAATCGGGCCACCCGATCAGCCATGCCTTCACCCGCGCGATCCCGACCTCGCAGTGCATGTCGTGCCATATGCACCAGCCGAACATCTTCCTGAACTCCTACCTCGGCTACACGATGTGGGACTATGAATCGGACGCGCCGCAGATGTGGCCGGGGCCGGACAACAGCGCGCCGCGCCCGCCGGGGATGAGCGACGAAGAGTATCGGAAGAAATACAAGCAGCAGCGCTATCCGACCGCGGCCGAGGTGCATCAGGTGCTCGAACGCAATCCCGAGGCGGCGGCGGCGCGCGGCCTGTGGGCCGACGTCGAATTCCTGCGCGACGTCTATGACGTCAACGACAGCAACAAGGACACGCAGTTCGCCGACTATCACGGTCACGGCTGGAACTTCCGCGGCATCTTCAAGCGCGACCGGAGCGGCAACCTGCTGACCGCCGACGGCAATATGTCGACCTATGGCACCGACACCGCCAACATCATCGATCCGAAGGATCCCGAAAAATGGCGCAAGAGCTGCAGCCATTATAGCGATCCCAAGGAGCGCGATCTCTGCCTGTCGAGCGCCGACCCGGGCAAGCCGGGCGTCGAGGGCAAGTTCGTGCCGCCGGGGATCAATCCCGGCAAGGCGGTCCATATGATGGACATCCACGCCGAAAAGGGGATGCAGTGCGCCGACTGCCACTTCGCGCAGGACAGCCATGGCAACGGCTATATCCAGGGCGAGGTCGCGAACGCGGTCGAGATCAGCTGCAAGGATTGCCACGGCACCGCCGACGCTTTCCCGAACCTGCTGACGTCGAATGTCGCGGCGCGGCCGCAGGGCAATAATCTGGCGCTGCTGCGCAATCCCGACGGGCGGCGGCGCTTCGAATTCCAGTATAATGACGATGCCGAGGTGATCGGGCTGATCCAGCGTTCGATCGTCGACCCGAAGCTCGAATGGCAGGTCAGTCTCGTCAAGCAGGCGGTGACCCCGGGGCCGCATTTCAACGCCAAGGCGGCGCGTGCGAAGCTGATGGCGCGGGCGGGCGCCGAGGACGGCAAGTTCGAATGGGGACCGGGGGTCGCGAAAGAAGACCGTGCGCACGGCGACGACAAGATGACCTGCTTCACCTGTCACCTGTCGTGGACCACAAGTTGCGGCGGTTGCCATTTGCCGATCGAGGCGAACTGGAAGACCAAGATGCACCATTTCGAGGGCGAGGAGACGCGCAACTTCGCGACCTATAACCCGCAGGTGGCGCGCGACGAGATGTTCCAGCTCGGCCGGCACCAGCTCACCAAGCCCGGCGAACCCGGCCCGAATGGCGAGGCGCGCGGCATCATCACGCCCGTCCGCTCGACCTCGGCGCTGGTTCTGTCGTCGACGAACATCAACCGCGAGCGCATCTATGTGCAGCAGCCGCCGGTCTCGTCGGCGGGCTATTCGAGCCAGGCTTTTGCGCCGCACTTCCCGCACACGGTGCGCCGTTCCGAAACCAAGCAGTGCAGCGACTGCCACCTGTCGGCGGCCGACGACAACAATGCGATCATGGCGCAGCTGAACCTGCTCGGCACGAATTTCGTCAATTTCGTTGGTTTGAACGTCTGGTCGGGCCAGGAAAACAGCTTCCAGGCAACGCGCGTCACCGAATGGGACGAGCCGCAGGCGGTGATCGGCAGCTACCTCCAGAAATATGCCTATCCCGATTATTGGAAGCTGCACGTCGAACGGAACGGGCGCGAGCTTAAAAATTGGGTGCGCGGCAAGACCTTCGACAAAAAGGGCTCGGGCGAAACCCACGCCCTCGAGGAGTTTGCGAACATCGTCCAAGGGACGAGCGGGCGCGTGAACTGCCTGCAACAGCGCGGCGAATATATGTTCGTGGCGGAGGGCAAGGGCGGCTTCCGCGTCTATGACGTCGCCTCGATCGGCAACAAGGGCTTCTCCGAACGCATCGTCCGCGCGCCTTTCTCTGCGCTCGGGCAGGATACGCATGTGAAGACGAAGAATGCGACGTGCATGGCGA
>NZ_DASWTD010000503.1:0-3212 GCF_036402335.1 Sphingopyxis sp.
GTCCTTCTTCTTGCGGCGTCGAATGAAAGAACGGCCCTTCGACAAGCTCAGGGCGAACGGATTAGGAGGTGGTTTCCGGCGCCTTCGGCCGCTGGACCAGGCTGACCAGCACGAACGAGATGATCATCAGCAGATACCAGCTGCCGAGCTTTTCCACGCCGACCATATGCCAGCCGTCGTCCTGGCTGGGGTAGGTCCAGGCGCGCGCGAAGGTGCCGATATTTTCGGCAAACCAGATGAACAGCGCGACGAGGCCCCAGCCGACGAGCAGGGGCATCCGGCGATGGACGTGCAAGGGGCGGAACCATACCTGACAGCGCCAGAAAAGCAGCGCGGTTACGGCGAAGAGGAACCAGCGGATATCGTACACCCAGTGGTGCGCGAAGAAATTGACATAGATTGCGGCGGCAAGGGCATAGCTTGCCCAGGCGGGCGGATACCCCGTGTAGCGAAAGTCGAAGATGCGCCAGACGCGCGCGATATAGCTGCCGACCGCGGCGTACATGAAGCCCGAGAAGAGCGGCACCGCGCCGATATGGAGCAGGCTTGCCTCGGGATATTGCCACGAACCGGCGGCGGTCTTGAACAACTCCATCACCGTGCCGACGATGTGGAAGATCAGGATGACGACCGCTTCCTTTGGCGTTTCCAGCCGGAAAGCGAGCATGCCGAACTGGATCAGCACCGCGCCGATCGTGATCGCGTCATAGCGGTGGAGCGGCGCATCGTCGGGCCAGAAGAGATGCGTGCCCAGCAGCAGCGCGAGCATCAGGGCGCCGAACAGGCATGCCCAGCCCTGCTTGAAGCCGAAGGTCAGGAATTCGAGGAACCAGCCGCGCGGTCCCGGTTCGACCGCCATCGCCTCGAGCCGCGCGCGCACGGAATGGAAGCGGCTGTGGCCGCGCTCACCGTCAGACATAGATAGCGACCCAGGCGATCAGCGCTGCGGCGGGAAGCAGCAGTGCCTGCGCGAGGATCGTGCCGGCAAGGCGGCTCAAGGAGATGAAGGTGATCGCACGGCGGAAATCGGCCTCGTCGACTTTGCCCTCGACCGCATCGTCGGTCATCACCGAGAGTTGCGGGTCGATGAAGGCGAAGAGCAATATCGTCGCGAAGCCGTTGATCAGCGCCGAAAGCTGCGACGCGGTCACGCGGAATTCGGGAGCGAGATAGCCGGCGTAGAGCGAGGCGACGACACCGACGGCGAGCAGCGACTGCGCGAGGCAATTGGCGATCAATACGCCCCAACCGATCCCCTTCGGCATTTTCCAGCCCCTGAGATGGGCGAAGCTCGGAAAGGTGAGCGATTGGCGGAGCGTGCGCAGGCCGCTCGGACTCACTGCTTTCACCGCCAGCTTCGTCGTCGAGCGATTGTTCTGGTACCAGCCGATCGCGGCCGCGAACATGCGCTGGCCGGTGGGGACGAGCAGGATGCCGGTCAGCGTCGCGACGCTCGCCGCAGCAAGCACGAACTGCATGTCGATGAACAGCGATGCGCCGCTGCCGTCATGGATGCGCGTCTCGATGCGCTTGGCGAGGAAGGGGCCGAGGAAGCTGTTCGACGTGCGCGAGAAGAGCACGAGGATGTTGAACAGCGCGAACGACATCGCGATGCGCCGCGTACGGACGCCGGCGATGCGCGCGGCATAGGCGAGCGCGCCGATCAGGTTGATGAAACCGGTCAGCAGCAGGATGGTGACGAGGGGGAGGTCGATCATGAGGGCCTAATTTCTCGTCATTGCGAGCGAAGCGAAGCAATCCAGGGCGGTTTGCATGCGCTCTGGATTGCCACGGGCCTTCGGCCCTCGCAATGACGATTAAATGAAACTTTGGGTCAATGCTTTCGCGTCAGTTCGCGCATCGCGTCGTCCAGCCCGGCGAGGCTCAGCGGATACATACGGTCGTTCATCAGCTGCTTGATCAGCTTCACCGACTGGGTGTAGCCCCAATGAGCCTCGGGCACCGGGTTCAGCCACACCGCGGCGGGATAGACATGGGTGATGCGCTGGAGCCAAACCGCGCCCGATTCCTCGTTGAAATGTTCGACGCTGCCGCCAGGATGGGTGATTTCATAGGCGCTCATCGACGCGTCGCCGACGAAGATCACCTTATAATCATGGCCATATTTGTGGAGGATGTCCCACATCTGGTGGCGTTCGGACCAGCGGCGTTTATTGTCCTTCCACACGCCTTCGTACGGGCAATTGTGGAAATAGAAGAATTCGAGATTCTTGAATTCGCTCGTCGCGGCGCTGAAGAGTTCTTCGCACAGCTTGATGAAGGGGTCCATCGACCCGCCGACGTCGAGGAACAGCAGCAGCTTGACCGCGTTGCGCCGTTCGGGGCGCATCTTGATGTCGAGCCAGCCCTGCCGCGCGGTGCCGTCGATCGTGCCCGGGATGTCGAGCTCGTCGGCCGCGCCCTCGCGCGCGAACTTGCGCAGGCGGCGGAGCGCGATCTTGATGTTGCGGGTGCCGAGTTCCTTGGTGTTGTCGAGATTCTGGAACTCGCGTTTTTCCCAGACCTTCAGCGCGCGCTTGTGCTTGCTTTCGCCGCCGATGCGAACGCCCTCGGGATTATAGCCCGAATTGCCGAACGGCGAGGTGCCGCCGGTGCCGATCCACTTGCTGCCGCCCTCGTGGCGCTTTTGCTGTTCCTCGAGCCGCTCTTTCAGCGTCTCCATGATCTTGTCCCAGTCGCCGAGCGACTCGATCGCAGCCATTTCCTCGGGCGTCAGGAACTTCTCGGCGACCGCCTTCAGCCAATCGGCGGGGACATCGACAGGGTTCTGGCCATAGTCCGAGATGATGCCCTTGAAGACCTTGTTGAACACCTGGTCGAAGCGGTCGAGCAAGCCCTCGTCTTTCACATAGATCGCGCGGCTGAGGTAATAGAATTGCTCGGGGCTGCGGTCGATCACCTCGCGGTCGAGCGCTTCCAAGAGCATCAGATGCTCTTTGAGGCTGGCGGGAATGCCCGCGGCGCGAAGCTCGTCGAGAAAGCCGAAAAACATGGAGGGAGGCGTATCGCGTTCGGCGGTGGCGTGCAATCACTTTACGTGAACGTAAAGCGAGGGCGGTGGCGAGAGGCAAGGATGGTTTTGCGAAGGAGCGGTTACTACCGGAGGCTTCCGATAGGGATGTGCACCCCGGCGAAAGCCGGGGTCCAGAATTCTGACGCGAACTTAGCGTGTTACCGCATGGGCCCCGGCT
>NZ_DASWTD010000504.1:0-2439 GCF_036402335.1 Sphingopyxis sp.
CGGTGGTCGAAGAAGCGGATATTGTCGTCCGCCAGCTCGAGCGGACGGATCTCCGCCGCGATAAACGCATCGAGCTCGCCCAGATACGCCTGCAAGTCGGAAGGCATCCCAAAATCCATCGTCTCTCTCCCCGTTATCCGCCGCAACCGCCGCAACCGCCACAGCCGCCGCCTCCGCAGCCGCCGCCATCGCCGCCGCCGCCATCGCCTCCCGACGAATTATTGTCCTGCCGCATCTGGTGCAGTCCTGCGAAAGCCGATCCGGCGAGCACGACGGTGCCGAACAGCGCGACTGCGGTGCCGGTTTCGTCGTTCGTCGGCGCGCGGCGCAGCCGCTCGTGGCGTATGCGCGCGTCGGCCAGCGCCAGCCGCCCGCGCTGCGTCCGCCGGTCGACCGCGAAGATGCGGATCAGGATGGCGATCGCCGTGACCACCAGAAAGGCGATGAGGAAACCGACAGGCTTGTCGCGCGACAAGCCGACGAGCAGCTTGGCGATTCCCAGTGCGAACAGGCCGATGAAAGGCAGCGCCGCGACCAGTCCGATCCGCCGCGCTCCACCCCTGTCGAGGATCAGGCCGTTGCCAATCAACCGCCGTTCGACGGGACCGATATGGGGTTTGGCAGCCTTTTCGAGCCCCGCCCAGTCGGCAGGCATCGAAGCCGCGAGCAGTGCGCGGTCGAGCGCGCCGGTGCCGCCCGCGCCGTCCCCGCGCAGGAAACGCTTGCCGTCCTGCACCACCAGCGCTCCTGCGGCGAGCAGCCGCGCCACCGCCGCTTCGACCACCCGCGGCCCTGCCCCGGCCAGGAAGGCGAGCCCGTCAGCGTCGGCCGCCCCGCCGCGCCCCTCGGGCCGGATGCGTCCCGGGATGATCGCCGCGAGGATGAGCGCGACAACGAACAATGCGCCGTAAAGGAAAAGGAAGGCCGGGCCGTTCCAGTCGAGCGGGTTTGTCAAAGCTGCTCCTATCGTCCCGCACCGAGCCAAAGCGCGACCAGCGCCACGGCTATCACAGCCGCTGCGAGCGCGCCAAGACGCAGCACGCGTTTGGGTACGACGACATGGTCAGAAAGCGCGACGCGCACCGCGCGCGGGTCGACGAGCAGGCGCCGGTAGGCCGAGGGCCAGAGTTCGGCGGGCGGCGAAGCGCCGAACCAGCGTTCATAGCTGGCCAGCGTGTCAGCATATTGGACGAAATAGCGATGTTGTTCGGGATCGCCGCCGGCGGTCGGCCCGTGGTGCAGCGGCCGTCCCAGCACCTCGCCGCAGAGCCGGTCCCAATAATCACGACTGTAGGTCAGGTGGAGATGCCACGCCTGGTCGACCGCATCGGAAGGCGTGACAGGATGGCCGGCGGCGACCGCGAGGAAGAGGAAGCGGCGATATTCGTCCATCACCCGTTCGGCCTGCTCCGCAGTCCAGCCATTTTCGCGCGCCAGCCGCTCCTCGAACGAAAATGCCGCGTCATCGGGACCGACGCGATACCGGGCGAGTACAGGCCACAACGGATGCTCCTCGGCAATCATCCGCCCCAAATCGCCCGTGCGCGGGCGAGCGCGACATATTTGGGACTGTCGACCGCGCATTTGTCGAGCACATCGCGGCGCAGCTTCGCGAGCAGGGCGGGCTCGGCAAGCGTGGTGGCGCCGCTCAGCAGCGCATGTGACAGCGCCCTGTCCTCGGCGCGCACCCCGGCCTCGAGGTCGCGGAGCACGATGCCGAGCGCATTCATCGCGACCGCGACCTGAAACTTGCCATGGCCTTGCGATGCGGGCTTGATCGCCTCGTTCAGCCAGTCGCGCACCGCCTGCACCATTTCGCGGTTCGTCGGCTCGCCGACGGGCGCCGCCGCGGCAGCGGACGGCGACGGCGGCAGCGCGCGGGTGCGCTCGGCGGCGGGTGCTCCGGCCTCGAGCAGCAACAGCAGGTCGAGTTCCTGTTCGGCAGTCCGCCGCCCGACGACGACGCGTTCGACCGTCGTATCGGAGCCGCTGCGCCACGTCTGCCCCATCTGCAGGCAACCGAGCGCCCACCACAGGGTGCGATAGACGAGCCAGAAGTGGAAGCGCGCGCGATCGACCGGCGCGCCGCCTGCAGCCTCATAGGCAGCGAAATAGTCGTCGAGACTGCCGACCCCGAAGGCGGGATGGTCGAGCTGACCGAAACGCCACACGGTCATGCAACCAAACGCGAGATCCTCATGTGCATCGCCGCGGTGCGCCAGCTCCCAGTCGAGCACCGCCGCCAAGCCGTCGGCACCCACCATCACATTACCCATCCGGTAATCGCCGTGGACGAGCACCGGATCGGCGGGCGCGGGCAGATGATCCTCGCACCAGCGGATCGCGAGCGCGATCGCCGGGCGATCGCCGCCATAGGTCAGGAAGCGCGCCTTCAATTCGGCAAGCGCCGCGGCGGTGTCCATCAGCGGGATCGCTGCG
>NZ_DASWTD010000505.1:0-4838 GCF_036402335.1 Sphingopyxis sp.
CTCGCCGACAAATGATCCGCTAAAAACCGGCCGGTATTGAACCCCTCGACCCCGGCGCCTATCCGGGCCGGCCATGTTGCAGCAGGCCACTCCCTTGACCGCGGAAACGCCGCAGGGTCTCCGCGCGGAATTCCGCGCGACGCTGGCGCTCGCCGTGCCGCTCGCGGCCGCGAACCTGCTCCAGATGATGGTCCACGCGATCGATGTGATTTTCGTCGCGCGGCTCGGCGATGCGGCGCTCGCGGCCTCCTCGCTCGGCGTTGCGATCTTCGGCCTTCTGCTCTGGACCGGAACCGGGCTGATCGGAGCGTCGGCGCCGCTGATCGCCGCCGAACTCGGGCGCCGCAAACATGCCGTGCGCGAAGTGCGGCGCACGGTGCGCATGGCGCTGTGGCTCAGCGTGATGGTTTCGATCCTGTTTATGGGCATTTGCGCCGCGGGCGGGCCGATCATGCTCGCGACGGGGCAGCCGGCCGAAACCTCGGCGCGCGCCGCGAGCTTCCTGCTGATCCTGATGTGGGGTCTGTTCCCGATGATCGCGGCAGCGGTGCTGCGCATTTTCGTCTCGGCGCTGGGACGCGCGACAATCGCGACCGCAATCACCTTCGGCGCGCTTTTCGTCAACGCGCTCGGAAACTGGGTTCTGGTGTTCGGCCACCTCGGCATGCCCGCGCTCGGATTGCATGGCTCGGCGATTTCGAGCGTGATGACCAGCGTGCTGATGCTCGTCGCCTATGTTGTCGTCATCCAGCGCGACCGGCGCCTGCGGCGCTATCGCCTGTTCGGCAACTGGTGGCGCAGCGAATGGAGCCGCTTCTTGGAGATGGTCCGCATCGGAACGCCGATCAGCCTGACCATCCTGGCCGAGGCGGGGCTGTTTACCGGTGCCGCCTTCCTGATGGGGCGGATCGGCGAGGCCGAACTTGCAGGGCACACGATCGCGCTTCAGGTCGCGGCGCTGGCTTTCCAGATCCCGTTCGGGGTCGCACAGGCAGCGACGATCCGCGTCGGCCTCGCCTATGGCGCACGCGATCATCGCGGCATCGGCCATGCCGGCTTTGCTTCGCTGGCGCTCGGGATCGGCTTCATGGGCTTTACCGCGCTGCTGATGTGGCTGTTCCCGACACTCGTCCTGTCGATCTATGTCGATGTCGACGCGGCGCGAAACGCGGCGCTCGTCGGCTTCGCGATGCAATTCCTTGTGGTCGCCGCGGCATTTCAGCTTTTCGACGGGGCGCAGGCGGTGGCAGCGGGGGTGCTTCGCGGGCTGCAGGATACGCGCATCCCGATGATCATCGCCGTCTGCGGTTACTGGATCGCGGGTTATGGCACGGCGATCTACCTCGGTTTCTGGACCCCGCTCGCCGGCGTCGGCGTATGGATCGGGCTCGCCGTCGGGCTGATCGTCGTCTCGGCAGTGCTGCTGCTCCGCTGGCGGATGCGCGCCCGTCTCGGCCTGCTTCCGGCCTGACGCAAAAACTTCGCGAGAATCTTGCAGCGCGGCGCTTGACGCCCATCTGACTCCCACCCATATGGCCGACTGTTAGCACTCGCGCCCTGTGAGTGCTAAGCGACATCATTTCCATCTCTGGAGGGATTTCCATGCAATTTCGTCCGCTGCACGACCGCGTGCTCGTCCGCCGTATCGAAGCCGAAGAAAAGACGGCTGGCGGCATCATCATCCCCGACACCGCCAAGGAAAAGCCGCAGGAAGGCGAAGTCGTCTCGGTCGGTACCGGCACCCGCGCCGATGATGGCAAGGTGACCCCGCTCGACGTCAAGGCGGGCGACCGCATCCTGTTCGGCAAATGGTCGGGCACCGAAGTCAAGGTCGACGGCGAAGAGCTGCTGATCATGAAGGAATCGGACATCCTCGGCGTCATCGCCTGAGCGAATTCATCGATTTGCGAATGAAGTTGCGCAGTTTTCTGCGCCTTTGAAAGGAACAAGCCCATGGCTGCTAAAGACGTAAAATTCGGCCGCGACGCGCGTGAGCGCATCCTGCGCGGCGTCGACACCCTCGCCTACGCGGTGAAGGTCACCCTCGGCCCCAAGGGCCGCAACGTCGTGATCGACAAGAGCTTCGGCGCGCCCCGCATCACCAAGGACGGCGTCACCGTCGCCAAGGAAATCGAACTCAAGGACAAGTTCGAGAATATGGGCGCCCAGATGCTCCGCGAAGTCGCGAGCAAGGCGAACGACAAGGCCGGCGACGGCACCACCACCGCCACCGTTCTCGCCCAGGCGATCGTCCGCGAAGGCATGAAGTCGGTTGCCGCCGGCATGAACCCGATGGACCTGAAGCGCGGCATCGACCTCGCGGTCACCAAGGTCGTCGAAACGATCAAGGCGCAGTCGAAGCCGGTTTCGGGCACGTCTGAAATCGCCCAGGTCGGCATCATCTCGGCCAATGGCGACAAGGAAGTCGGCGACAAGATCGCCGAAGCCATGGAAAAGGTCGGCAAGGAAGGCGTGATCACCGTCGAGGAAGCCAAGGGTCTCGATTTCGAACTCGACGTCGTCGAAGGCATGCAGTTCGACCGCGGCTACCTGTCGCCCTATTTCATCACCAATCCGGAAAAGATGCTCGTCGAGCTCGCCGATCCGTACATCCTGATCTTCGAAAAGAAGCTGTCGAACCTCCAGTCGATGCTGCCGATCCTCGAAGCCGTGGTGCAGTCGGGCCGCCCGCTGCTGATCATCGCCGAGGACATCGAAGGCGAAGCGCTTGCGACGCTGGTGGTCAACCGCCTGCGTGGCGGCCTGAAGGTCGCTGCCGTCAAGGCGCCGGGCTTCGGCGATCGCCGCAAGGCGATGCTGCAGGATATCGCGATCCTCACCGCCGGTGAAATGATCAGCGAAGACCTGGGCATCAAGCTTGAGTCGGTCACGCTGAACATGCTCGGCCAGGCCAAGCGCGTCACGATCGACAAGGACAACACCACCATCGTCGATGGTTCGGGCGACCATGATGCGATCAAGGGCCGTGTCGAACAGATCCGCGCGCAGATCGAAACGACGACCAGCGACTATGACCGTGAAAAGCTGCAGGAACGTCTGGCGAAGCTTGCCGGCGGTGTTGCCGTGATCAAGGTCGGCGGCGCTTCGGAAGTCGAAGTGAAGGAGCGCAAGGACCGCGTCGACGACGCGCTCCACGCGACCCGCGCTGCGGTCGAGGAAGGCATCGTCCCCGGCGGCGGTACCGCGCTTCTCTATGCGACCAAGGCCCTCGAAGGCATGTCGGGCGGCAATGAAGACCAGACCCGCGGCATCGACATCATCCGTCGTGCGCTGCAGGCTCCGGTTCGCCAGATCGCCGAAAACGCCGGTTTCGACGGTGGTGTCGTCGCCGGCAAGCTGTTCGACCAGTCGAACACCAGCTTCGGCTTCAACGCCGCGACCGACACCTATGAGGATCTGGTCGCCGCGGGCGTCATCGATCCGACCAAGGTCGTCCGTACGGCGCTGCAGGACTCGGCTTCGGTCGCAGGCCTGCTGATCACCACCGAAGCGGCGGTGAGCGAGCAGCCCGAAGACAAGCCCGCCATGCCCATGGGCGGCGGCGGCATGGGTGGCATGGGCGGTATGGACTTCTAAAGTCCGAACCGTTCGGCACCAGCCGAAGAAACGAGGGCCGGGGCAGCGATGCTCCGGCCCTTTTTCTTTTGTTGGTTCCAACCCCTCGTCATCTCGGACTTGATCGGGGATCCACCTGGGCGGGCTTGGTCATGGATGCCAGATCAAGTCCGGCATGACGAAATAGTCGGAATGGGACATTGCGAGTTCATCGGGCCCGGCATAGCTAGGGCGGCGATGATGTTCGTCCTTGCCTTTGCCATGCTCGCCGATCCGCCGGCCGCAGTGACGCCGGCACCACCGCCCGTCGAGCGTTGCGGCTATCGCATCGTCGAGACTTTCCCGCACGACACATCGTCCTTCACGCAGGGTCTCTTCTGGCACGAGGGCCATCTGTACGAGGCGACCGGGCAATATGGCCGATCGCGTGTCGCCCGCCTCGATCTCAAGACCGGCAAGGCGCTGGCGCAGGCCAGATTGCCATCGGACCAGTTCGGCGAGGGGATCACGCGCTGGGGCGACCAGATCATCGGCGTGACCTGGCAGGGAGGCGTCGGCAATCGCTGGTCGATCAGCGATCTCAAACCCGTCGGCACCTTCCAGTATGACGGCGAGGGCTGGGGGGTGACGATGGTCGGCGACAGCCTGGTGCTCAGCGACGGCACCACCGACCTCCGTTTCTTCGATCCCGCGACGATGAAGGAGCAGAAGCGCGTGACGGTCCGTTTCGCCGGCCGGCCGGTCACGATGCTCAACGAGCTAGAGACGATCGACGGACAAATCTGGGCAAATGTCTGGATGACCGACTTCATCGTCCGCATCGATCCTGCGACCGGCGATGTCGTGTCGCTCGTCGACCTGTCGACACTCAAGGCCGACGCCGGCGCCAGCGGCACCGACAGCGTGCTCAACGGCATCGCGTGGGATGCCGGAAAGAAGCGGCTGTTCGTGACCGGGAAGAACTGGCCAAAGCTTTACGAGATCGCACTCGCCGACTGCCGCTAGCCGATAAGGGCTTCTTCCATTCGCGCCGCCGCGGCGTCGTAGACCCGCGCCTTCAATCCCGCGGTGACTGCTTCGGGCGCGCGGCCCGGATGGCCGCCGGCGAACGGCGGGGCGGGATCATATTCGATTGCGAGCTGGATCGCCTGCGCGACGGCGTCGCCCTTCAGGCGTGCGATAAGGGTCAGCGCAAAATCGAGACCCGATGTAACCCCGCCGCTGGTCACCACACGGCCGTCCTCGACGACACGGCCGTCTTC
>NZ_DASWTD010000506.1:0-1542 GCF_036402335.1 Sphingopyxis sp.
AATATGGTCGTGCAGGGATTCCTGACGCAGGACCACCGCGACATGCTGATCGTGGCGGAGAGCGTCGCCGATCTGATCGATCTGCTCGCCGACTATGTTCCGCCCCAGACGGGCAAATGGATCGGCCGCAAGGACCTGTGAGCGGCGCCAGCCGCGAAGCGCTCGTAGCAACTGCGGGCGAGAGCATCACACGCGGCTCGCGGTCCTTCGCGCTCGCCAGCCGGCTGTTTGGCCGCAGGACGCGCGAGCACGCCTGGCTGCTCTACGCCTGGTGCCGCAGATGTGACGATCTTGCCGACGGGCAGGACCATGGCGGCGCGATGGCGGCGGTGGCGGACGCGTCCGCGGGTGTCGCATATATCCGCGAGATAACCGAGCGCGTGCTGGCCGGGGACGTGGTCGGCGATCCCGCGTTCGACGCGCTCGGGCTCGTCGTGCGCGAGTGCGAGATCCCGCACGCGCTGCCGCGCGATCACATCATGGGGTTTGCAATGGACGCAGCGGACTGGCGTCCGCGCACCGAGGCCGATCTGCTCGCCTATTGCTACCGCGTCGCGGGTGTTGTCGGACTTATGATGGCACATATCATGCGGGTCGATCCGGCTGACCGGGACACCTTCGATCGGGCATCGGATCTCGGCATCGCCTTCCAGCTCGCCAATATCGCGCGCGACATCGAGGAGGACGACCGCGCCGGCCGTTGCTACCTGCCGCTCGACTGGCTCGTCGAGCTCGACATCCCGCCCGGTGAGCAGATGAAGCCGCAGTTCCGCCAGCGCCTTGCGGTCATGGCGAAATGGCTTGCCGAAATGGCGGCCGAATATGAGGCGTCGGCGCGGCGCGGCGCGGCGCGGCTGCCCTTTCGTGCGCGCTGGGCGGTGTTCGCGGCCGCGGGTATATATGGGGATATTGCGCGCGCTGTGCGCGAGCGCGGCGACCATGCGTGGGACCACCGCGTGGTGACGTCGCGCCGGGCCAAGCTCGGCTGGATCGCGCGGGCGTGGGGTCAGGCGCTCGCCGGGCCGCCTGCACCTGAACCGCGCGAAGGCCTGTGGACGCGCCCCGCGGAGTGAAAGCCATGCCCGAGAACCGCATCGAACTGTTCCACGGCGACATCACGAAGCTCGCGGTCGACGCGATCGTCAACGCCGCCAATACCACGCTGCTGGGCGGCGGCGGGGTCGACGGCGCGATCCACCGCGCGGCGGGGCCGGACCTGCTCGTCGAATGCGCCACGCTCGGCGGCTGCGCCACGGGCGACGCGAAGATCACGAAAGGCTACCGGCTCCCGGCGCGCTTCGTGATCCATACTGTCGGGCCGGTCTGGCGCGGGGGCGGGGCGGGGGAGTCCGAACAGCTCGCCTCGTGCTACCGCCGCAGCCTCGCGCTCGCGGTCGAGAACGGCGTCACCAGCATCGCCTTTCCCGCGATCAGCTGCGGCATTTACGGCTATCCCGTCGATCAGGCGACAGATATCGCAGTCGCCGAAGTTCGCGCCTTTCTCGATCGCGATCCGCTTTTCGAGCGTGTGATCTTCGCCTG
>NZ_DASWTD010000507.1:0-2200 GCF_036402335.1 Sphingopyxis sp.
CTGGCATTGCGCGATTACGCTCTGGGCCCCGGCTTTCGCCGGGGTACGCGACGGGAATGGCCGCTTCCGGTCGTTGGCCGCCTTCCCATTCCGCCCATTCATCCCCGACCGACAAAAAAAGGGGCGGCCCCACGAGGCCGCCCCTTCCTGTTTCGTCGCTGTTCCGAAGGATCAGAAAGCGAAGCCGACGCCGACCGCGAAGGTGTCGAAATCGTCGAAGTTGTTGATGAACTGGTGACGATATTCGGCCTTGGCATAGACGTTCTGGCCCAGCTTGTGCTGGTAGCCCGCACCGATGTACGGATCGTCGATGTCGGTGAAGGTGTAACCGCCGGTCACATAGGCTTTGCCGGCAGCGCCGACCTTGGCGCCGATGCGGCCACCGGCCGAGAACTGGACGTCGGCACCGTCGACGAGCACCTTGTCGGCAGCGACTTCGGCGCCAACGAATGCGGTCGAACCGAGGTCGAAATCATAGCCTGCCGCCGCGCCGATCGTGGCGTCGTCAAAGCCGCTGCCGGTGATGTAGCCGCCGCGCACTTCGACGCGGCCTTCGCCGCCTTCGGCAGCCATGGCGGGGGTTGCAACGATGGCCGTCAGGAGAGCGGCTGCAACTGCGAATTTCTTCATTTTGTTTTCCTTCTCTTACTCGGGGTCCGTCCCGTGAGGGTCGCGGCCCGAGCCCTAAATGGCGTTTTCGGCTGTCGCTTCAATGAACGGATCGTTCAGAATGTGACAATTTTCTTACCTGTGTTATTTTTACCACACAGTATAGAATAGGTATGCGTTCGCGATTCCGCGCGATTGGCGGAAAATCAACGATATCTGCTGATGAGCACGCGCCGGATCGCGTCGTCCGGGGATGCCGGATTACCCCAGTGCGGCTTGCTTTTCCTCGGCGATGCGGTCGAGCTCGGCGCGAGTCGGCTTGGTCGCGGCACTCTTGAGCTGGCCGCAGGCGGCCATGATGTCGCGGCCGCGCGGAGTGCGGACGGGCGCCGAAATCCCGCTCTTGAAAATCAGGTTGCTGAACGCACGGACGCGTTCGGGCGTCGAACATTCATAGGCGGCGCCGGGCCAGGGGTTGAAGGGGATCAGATTGACCTTCGCGGGCAGGCCGTAATGCTTGATCAGCCTGACGAGTTCGCGTGCATCCGCGTCGCTGTCATTCTTGTCCTTCAGCATCACATATTCGAAGGTGATACGCCGCGCATTGTTGGCGCCCGGGTAATCGGCACACGCCTGGAGCAGTTCCTCGATGCCGTATTTGCGGTTGAGCGGAACGATCTCGTCGCGGATTTCCTTGGTGACCGCGTGCAGCGATACGGCCAGGTTGACGCCGATTTCCTCGCCGGCGCGAGCCATCATCGGGACGACGCCGCTCGTCGACAGCGTGATCCGCCGCTTCGACAGCGCAAGGCCGTCGCCGTCCATCACGATCTTCAGCGCACCCTTGACCTCATCGAAATTATACAGCGGCTCGCCCATACCCATCATCACGATGTTGGTGAGCATCCGGCCGTCGGCGGTGTAATGGCCTCCGTCCTCATCGGCGTCGTCATCCTCGGGATCGGGTCCGAAGCCCGCCATCGTTCCCTTCGGCCATTCGCCGAGCGCATCGCGCGCGAGCAGCACCTGTCCGACGATCTCGCCCGCCGCGAGGTTGCGCACGAGACGCATCGTGCCGGTGTGGCAGAAACGGCAGTTGAGCGTGCAGCCGACCTGGCTCGATACGCACAAGGTTCCCCGATCGGCGTCGGGGATGAAGACCATTTCATATTCCTGGCCGTCGGCGGCGGCGAGCAACCACTTGCGCGTGCCATCGCTCGACACCTGCGCCTCGCGCACCGTCGGACGACCGATGATGAAGCGGTCGGTCAGCCAGGGGCGCATGGCCTTTGCTATGTCGGTCATCGCCTCGAAATCGGTGACGCCGCGGTGATAGATCCAGTGCCAGATCTGCTTGGCACGCAGCTTCGCGCCCTTGGCGTCGAGACCGGCCTCGACCAGCACGCCCCCGATCGCGTCGCGCGTCAGCCCGACGAGGTCGATACGGTTGCCGCCGCGCAGGGGAACAGTGCCCGTTGTGACGGGGTCGATATGGCCGGGAATCTGCATGATGCGCGGCCATATAGTGGGGAAGGGGCAAAAGCGCAATTGTGCGCAATTATCCTCCCTGTCGCGCAGCGATGGGGAGGGG
>NZ_DASWTD010000508.1:0-3087 GCF_036402335.1 Sphingopyxis sp.
CCCCGGCTTTCGCCGGGGTGCACAAGGGACAGCTCACCACCCCAATGCCGCCATTCGTCAAACCAGCCCCGCCATCCGCATCCGCGCCTTCATTTCCGCAATAAACAGCCGCACCGCGGGCAATCCCGAACGCGACGGTTCGAACAGCAGGTGCACCGGCAGCGCGGGCGGCTGCTCGTCCGCCAGCAACGAAATCAGCCGCCCTGCATCGACCGCCTCGATGACCTGATAACTCAGCAGATTGGCGATCCCCAGCCCCGCCTCGGCCGCCGCCAATATGCCGTCGACGGTATTGACCACCAGCCGCGGCCGCGGTTCCACCCGCCAGCGGCCCGATACGAACTGCCACTCGCCCGCCGCGCGCGGGCCCATCGCGACGATCAGGTCGTGCCCCGCCAGATCCGCCACGCGCGCCGGCGCCCCGCGCCGCGCCAGATAGGCAGGACTCGCGACCAGCATCTGGCGCACCCGGCCGATCCGCACCGCCTTCAGCCCCGAATCGGCGAGCGGCCCGATGCGCACCGCGACGTCGATCCCCTCTTCGACGATGCGCACATTGCGGTCGATCAGCATCATCCGCGCCGCCAGCTCGCGGTGCTGCGCCATCATCTCGCCGACGACCGGCAGCACGTGCAGCCGCCCGAACATCACCGGCGCGGTCAGGTGCAATTGCCCGCGCGGTTCGGCCTCGGCGCCGCGGATCTCGCGCTCGGCGCCCGCAAGGTCGGCGAGGATGCGCCGTGCCTGCTCGAGGAACGCCGCGCCGGCGTCGGTCAGCACGACCGCCCGCGTCGAACGGTGGAACAGCGCCGTCCCCAGCCGCGCCTCGAGCGCCGCGATCCCGCGCGTCACCGCGGGCGGCGAGTTGCCGAGCTTGCGCGCCGCGGCGGCGAATCCGCCCTCGGCCGCAACCGCAACGAACATTTCGAGAGTGAGGAGCCGGTCCATGATTATTCCATTTATCGGAATTAACTTGTTCAATCACTCCCGATTATCATCGTTCATGCAATGACCTAAATCGGCGCTGCGAACGGAGGCCCGCCCCTCCTCCGGCCTTCGTTCGCTCCGTTTCGCAAGGGCATGCACGATGGCGCAGAATTACCGGCACACGCTGTTCGACGACGCGGTCAAGGCCGAGCAGGCCCGCCATGGCTCGCGCGCTTCCTATGCAAAGATGGATGCGGGCGCCGACGGCACCCCCGACACGCTGACCGCCCGCGAAATCGCGTTCATCGAGGAACGCGACAGCTTTTACATGGCAAGCGTCAATCACGAGGGCTGGCCCTATATGCAGCATCGCGGCGGCCCTGCCGGTTTCCTGCGCCATATCGTGGGCAATCGCATCGGCTTCGCCGACTATCGCGGCAACAAGCAATATATCAGCACCGCGAACCTCAAGGGCAACGACCGCGTCTCGCTGTTCCTGATGGACTATCCGAACAGGGAACGGCTGAAACTCGTCGGCTATGCGGTGAGCGTCGAACTCGGCGACGATCCCGCCGCGGTCACCGCGCTGATGCCCGAAGGCTACCGCGCCACCCCCGAGCGCGCCTTCTTCATCGATGTGATCGGCTGGGAGTGGAATTGTTCGCAGCACATCACCCCGCGCTTCACCGAAGCCGAAATTTCCGCCGCGATCCGCCCGATGGCGGACGAACTCAACCAGCTGCGCGCCGAAATCGCCGCGCTTCGTTCAAGGGAAGAAACATGACCACAGCTTTGACGCAAGGCGCCCACCATGTCGGCCTTGCCGTACGCGACGTCGCCGAGGCCCGCGATTTCTTTGTCGAAGCGCTCGGCTTCGCCGTTGCCGCCGAGCGCCCCGACTATCCCGCGATCTTCGTCTCCGACGGCGCCACCCTGCTCACGCTCTGGCAGGTCGCCGATCCCGCGAGCGCCACGCCGTTCGACCGCCGCGCCAACATCGGCCTTCACCATCTCGCGCTGCGCGTCGCCGACCTGCCCGCGCTGCGTACCGTCTTTGCGCGCGTGCAGGGCCACCCCGGCGCGGTAATCGAATTCGACCCCGAACCGATCCGCGAGGGCGCAACGACGCATCATTTCATCTGCGCGATGCCCGGTGGTATCCGGATCGAATTCGCGACTCCCTTCACCTGACAGGATCGATCGATGTCCAGACCCCCGCTTCCGCCCTTCGACCACGACAGCGCCGTCCTGAAGGTCCGCCTCGCCGAGGATGGCTGGAACAGCCGCGACCCCGGGCGCGTCGCGCTCGCCTATACGCCGGACAGCGTATGGCGGAACCGCTCGACCTTCGTCACCGGCCGCGCCGCGATCGTCGATTTCCTCACCGGAAAATGGCAACGCGAGCACGACTATCGTCTCGTCAAAGGACTTTGGGCCTGTACCGGCAATCGCATCGCGGTGCGCTTCGCCTATGAATGGCACGACGACGCTGGCCAGTGGTGGCGTTCCTATGGCAATGAGAATTGGGAGTTCGCCGACGACGGCGAAATGCAGCGGCGGATCGCGAGCATCAACGACGTCGCGATCGCCGCCGCCGACCGCCTGCTGCTCTGGCCGCGCGACGGGCAGGGCGACCGGCGGCTCGACGACCATCCGGGGCTCGAGGAACTGGGACTTTAAACGGGGAGAAAACCGGATGACCGCGAACAATGCCCCGGCCTTTGCCGCGATCATGCTGCTGACCGGCATTGGCATCCCGATCCTCGCCGCGCTCAACGCGGGACTGGGATTGCGGCTTGGTCATCCGATGGCGGCGTCGGTGATCCTGTTCGGCGTCGCGCTGCTGATTGCTTTCGCGGGCGCGCTCGTCACCGGGGCGGCCGGCCATATCAGGCTCTCCGCCGATATCCCCTTCCAATTCTATCTGGGCGGGCTGTTCGTCGCCTTCTACGTGATCGCGGTGACCTTCATCGCGCCGCGCTTCGGGGTCGGCAACGCGATCTTCTTCGTGCTCGTCGGCCAGCTGGTCAGCGCCGCAACGATCGACCATTTCGGCCTGTTCGGCGCGATGCGCTTTCCCGTCGACGCCAAACGCCTCGCCGGGATCGCGCTGATGGTCGCGGGTGTCTGGCTCGCGCGACGTACGGGGTGAAGGCTGGA
>NZ_DASWTD010000509.1:0-4133 GCF_036402335.1 Sphingopyxis sp.
AACTCGGACGCGGCGTCCCGGTGACCGCGATCGCCTTCGATCTCGGGTATGAGAGCGCCAGTGCCTTTATCACGATGTTCAAGCGGAATACCGGCCAGACACCGGGATCGTGGCTCCCGGCCGGCGCGGCATCCATCAATAGACCAGTGGACGAGGATTGACCGAAACGCGGCATGATCTGACCGCCTCGCGAAGGCGGTGGGGGCCGGACGACGCTATCATCGTCTCACGAAATGCCGAGGGAGGCTGGAATGCAGCAGGTCGCTGAAAGGATCATGGTCACCGTCGTCGACGAAGGCGTGGCGCGCGAGGCGGTTCTCGATACCGGCCAGTCGCTGCTCGGCGCGCTGCAATCCTCGAATATCCCGATCGGTTCGGTCTGCGGCGGGCAGATGAGCTGCGGAACCTGCCACGTCTATCTTCCGGAGGGCGAGCCGAGCGATGCTCCGGCCGATCCCGACGAGACCGCGCTGCTCGAGGACGTACCGGGCTATCGGCCTGGCCGATCGCGCCTCGCCTGCCAGGTCGAACTCACCGCCGCGATGAACCACATGCGCGTCGAAATCGCGCCCGACGCCTGACTCAACCAAGGAGAACCACCATGCTTATCGACCTCACGCTCCCGCTTTCGGTGGCCGAGATCAGCGGCGGCGAGGACTATGTCCGCAAGATCGTCGACGCCGGCCACGCCGGCACCCATTTCGACGTCATGGACAAGGAATTTCCGCTCGAAAGTTTCCGGACCAATGGCAAGGTCGTCGATATCTCGCACATTCGCGATCGCGAGGTCGAGATCGCCGACATCGACGGCGTCGAGATCGGGGACGGCGATATCCTGATTTTCTACTCTGGCTGGGTCGACGAGATCGGTTACGATACGCGCCACGATTATGTCTACAAGAGCGCCGAGCTTTCGGATGCGCTCGTCGAACATGTCGTCGCCAAGGGGGTCAAGCTCATCGGCGTCGACGCGGCCGGCGTCCAGAAACCGAAAAAGCACGCGGCAGTCGATCAATATTGCGCTGACCGCGGCGTCTTCATCATCGAGAACCTCAACAATGTGAAGACGCTGCTCGGTCTCGACAAGCCCTTTACCGTGTACACGGCGCCTCTCAGCCGCACCGACCTCACCGGCCTTCCCTGCCGCGTACTCGCCGAGGTCGATTGAAGGCGTCGGCAGGGGCGTTCATTCGATGACGGGCTTCGATGTGGTGATCGTGGGCGCGGGCCATGGCGGCGCGCAGGTGGCGGTGATGCTGCGCACGCAGAAGTTCGAAGGCAGCATTGCGATCATCGGCGACGAACCCGAACTCCCCTACGAACGCCCGCCGTTGTCGAAGGAATATTTCGCAGGCGAGAAGGAGTTCGAACGCATCCAGCTCCGTCCTGCGAAATATTGGGACGAGCGCGAAGTGACGATGCTGCTCGGCACGCGCGTCGTGTCGGTCGATCCCGCGGCGCACAGCGTCACGACCGACAAGGGCGAGACGATCGGCTATGGCAAGCTCGTCTGGGCCACCGGCGGCAGCCCGCGTATGCTCCCGATCCCCGGCGGCGACCTTCCCGGCGTGCAGGGCGTGCGCACCCGCGCCGATGCCGATGCGATGAAGGCGGCGTCCGAAACAGCACGGCAGATCGTCGTGATCGGCGGCGGCTATATCGGGCTCGAGGCCGCGGCGGTGCTCACCAAGGCGGGCAAGAAGGTCGTGCTGCTCGAAGCGCTTGATCGCGTGCTCGCGCGCGTCGCGGGGACCGACCTGTCGCGTTTTTACGAGCGCGAGCATCGCGAGCGCGGCGTTGACCTCCGGCTCGGTGTCTGCGTCGATGCGATCGAGGGCGACACCCGGGTTACCGGAGTTCGTTTGTCGGACGGCGAGGTCATTCCCGCCGATCTCGTTATCGTCGGCATCGGTATCGTCCCCGCGGTCGAACCCCTCATCGCGGCCGGCGCGGAAGGTGGCAACGGCGTGCTCGTCGACCGGCTTTGCAAGACCAGCCTGCCCGACATCTACGCGATCGGCGACTGCGCGGCGCACGAGAATGACTTCGCCGAAGGCATCGTGATCCGCCTCGAATCGGTCCAGAACGCGAACGATCAGGCGAATGTCGTCGCCAAGGGCATCGTCGGCGATGAAGCGCCCTATCATGCGATCCCATGGTTCTGGTCGAACCAGTATGACCTCAAGCTCCAGACCGCGGGCCTGTCGGCCGGGCACGACCGGGCGGTGCTGCGCGGCGACCCCGCGACGCGCAGCTTCTCGGTCGTGTATCTGAAGGCGGGCAAGGTCATCGCGATCGACTGCGTCAATAGGGCCAAGGACTATGTCCAGGGCCGCATGATCGTCACCGCCGGGCTCCGTGCGACCGCCGAACAACTCGCCGAAACCGGAACACCTCTGAAAACATTGTTGCCGATCAGCGCCGTGAGCGTCCCGCGGCCGCAAGGTTAGAAGCTTCTCTTGCCATATACCCGCGCGATCGATTCCTTCGCGAGGGTAGCCCCAATTTCTGCCTCACGCCATTCCCGGCTCGGCGCATTCCTCTCATGCACGGTTCCGGACGGTCTGCGTTTGAACCCAGGCATTCGACGCGACCAATGGCGCGGCCGGCAGGCTCCGGATGCGCGTGGAGGCGCTAATTTCCGAGCGGCAGAACCATATGCACCGCGACCATCCCACCCTCGTGCTGCGTTTCCTTCTCGAACCGGTAGCCGAGGCGTTCGTAGAGTTCGATATTCTCGGTCATGAGCTTGTTCGTATAGAGCCGCGTGCCGCGCAGATTGGACGCCCGGGCCAATTGCTCGGCATGTCTCATCAGCGACGAACCCAGTCCCTTGCCTTGATGGCGGGGATCAATCGCGATATTGACGATCATCAATTCTCCGTTCGCGATGACGGTTTCGATCAGTCCGGCAAGCTCTCCGCTACGATACAGAAGGTCGAAGCGGTGCATTCCGATCGCCGCATCGTAGTCGGCCGTCATCGGCTTGGGTTTGCGGGGCGTAACGCCGACCCACTTGGCGTAGGCGCGCGCAACGAGGTTTCGTATCGCGTCGACCTCATCCGGTCCGGCACGCTCGATCACATCCGACGATAGCATGGAGGGTCAATAACCGATCGGGTCCCGCCCGCCCAGCACAACGTGCCGACAGCGCTCGAGAGCGTTCGGGGCCGTGGCGGACGATTGCCAAGCCCAGCAGACGCTCGCGGCGTGCCTGCCGCGCCACCCGGAAAGACGATAGGGGCCCGGCCTGCAATGAGGTTCGGCCGGCCTACTGCCGCAGGCATGTAGTTTTTCCAAGCGGCGCCAAGCCAACCAATGTCAGCTTTCGGGCAAGCCGCCCTGCTGCCCGAAAGTCTGCCATTGGGGAATCTCTATCCCGCCCTGTTCTCGCGCCGGGGAAACGGGACTGTGACGACCTTGGCTCCGTCGCGCAGCGTCTCGAGATGATCCGACCAAAATTGCATCATCTGTGCGCGCTCGTTCCAATATTCCCCGCGCGTGTAGGCGCGGCGCACGCCATTATTCTCCATATGCGCAAGTTGGCGTTCGATCGCGTCCGGGTTGAACCGGGCGGATTCGTTGAGCAGTGTCGCCGCCATGGCGCGAAAGCCATGGGCCGTCATCTCCTCGGGACCAAAGCCAAGCACCCGTAACGCGGCATTCACTGTATTCTCGGACATCGGTCGCCGCGTCGTTCGGAACGACGGAAAGCAGTATTTGCCGCTGCCCGTAAGGTCATACAGAGCCTCGAAATAGTCGATCACCTGCGAGGAGAGCGGCACGCGGTGAGGACGGCGCATCTTCATCTTGGCCGAAGGAATGTTCCAGACACAGCGGTCGAAATCGAACTCCGCCCATTCAGCCTGGCGCAGCTCGCCCGGCCGCACGAATAAATGCGCCGACAGGCGGAGCGCGAAAAGCGTGATCGCATGGCCGGTGTAAGCTTCGATGGCGCGCATCAGATCGCCTGCCCGCTTCTCGGTAGTGATGGCGGCCAAATGCTTGACCTTCGGTACTGTCAGTGCGCCGCGAAGATCGCTGGATGGATCGCGCTCAGCGCGGGCCGTCGCGATTGCATAGCGAAAGACGCGGCTCAGCACGCTTCGCATCCGGCGCGCGCTTTCGTAGCG
>NZ_DASWTD010000510.1:0-3552 GCF_036402335.1 Sphingopyxis sp.
CCACGGGCGCCAGTTCGATCCCCGCGCTGTCGCATGCGGTCATCGACGCGCTCACCGATGGCTGGCAAGGCATCGACCGGATCCGCATCGGAATCTTTCCGGGCAATCGCGCCCCGCGCGGCCTCGCGGTCGTGCAGGCGATCCTCTCCTATGTCGGACATCCCGTCCGCGTCTGGCGCGCCGCACGCTGGACCGATGTCCCCGGCTGGGGGATGCTGCACCGCTGGGCGGTTCCCGGCGTCGGCGCGCGCTGGGCCAGCGTGTGCGACACCCCCGAGCAGGATCTGCTCGTCCGGCGCTACCACCCGCGCGACAGCGCCGAATTCTTTGCGGGGATGGAATTATCCATCCTCCATCTCGGGCTCGCCATCCTCGCGCTTCCGGTCCGCCGGGGCTGGATCGCCAGCTTGCGCCCGGCATCGCGGCCATTGCTCGCCATCGCGAAATGGCTGTTGCCTTTCGGCAGCGACATCGGCGCGATGGACATCATCGTCCACGGCCACGATGCGCGGGGCCAAACCGTTGAAGCCCGCTGGACGCTCCGCGCCGATGGCAACCGCGGGCCCTATGTGCCGACGTTGGCCGCGCTCGCCATGTTGCGCCGGTTTCAGCAAGGCTTCGTTCCTCCGGCAGGCGCGCGGGCCTGTGCCGGTCTTCTGACGCTCTTCGAATCGGAAGGCGATTTCAAACGGCTGGGGATCGCCACCGATCGCAGCTGACGCGCGCTTCGTCGCATCGAATCCCCTTGCCCGACCCTTGCCGATGCTTACATATCGACGCACGATAATTTCCCACAAGAGAATGAGGATCGCCTTGCCATGTCCCGTAAAGCCCTGTCCGCGCCGCTTGCGCTGGTTGCCCTCGTCATGACCCCGGCGGCGGCACAGGCGGCCGAAGCCGCCGCGGCATCGGCCCCGGCACCGGCGCTTACTTATCCCGACACGGCGCGCGGCGACACGGTCGATCCACAATTCGGCGTCGATGTCGCCGATCCCTATCGCTGGCTCGAGGACGACGTTCGCGTCAATCCGAAGGTCGCCGACTGGGTCGCGGCGCAGAACAAGGTCACCGACACCTATCTCGAAACGCTCCCCGGCCGCGACAGCTTCAAGAAGCGGATGACCGAGCTTTACAATTACGAGCGCTTCGGGCTGCCGACCAAGGCCGGGAGCCGCTATTTCTATTCGCGCAACGACGGGCTCCAGCCGCAGTCGGTGCTTTATGTCCGCGAAGGGCTGAAGGGTGAAGGGCGCGTACTGATCGATCCCAATCTCTGGGCCAAGGACGGCGCGACGGCGCTCGGCGAGTGGAACCCGTCGGAGGATGGCAAGTACCTCCTCTATTCGGTGCAGGACGGCGGTACCGACTGGCGTGTCGTGCGGGTGATGGACGTCGCGACCGGGAGCGACCTTCCCGACATGATCCGTTGGGTCAAATTCTCGGCGCTCGACTGGGCGAAGGACGGCAGCGGCTTTTATTATTCGCGCTTCCCCGAGCCGGCCGAAGGCGCCGCCTTCCAGTCGCTCAACGAAAATCACAGCGTCTATTTCCACAAGCTCGGCACGCCGCAGAGCGCTGACGTGCTGATCCACGCGACCCCTGACAAGCCCAAGCTCAACAACAGCGCGATCGTTACCGACGACGGCAAATATCTGCTCGTCGTTTCGTCGGAAGGAACCGACGAACGCTATGGCCTGACGCTTCATCCGACCGACAAGCCGGGCGCAAAACCGATCGTGCTGGTCGATGATTATGCGAACAACTGGGAATATGTGACCAACGAGGGTTCGCGCTTCACCTTCGTCACCAACAAGGGTGCCCCGCGCGGCCGGCTGGTGTCGCTCGATATCAACAAGCCCGCCGCACTGACCCAGCTGGTCGGCGAGAATGAGGCGACACTGGTCGGCGCGTCGCGCGTCGGGGACCGCATCATCCTCTCCTACCTCGGCGATGCGAAGTCGGAAGCGCGGATGATCGCGCTCGACGGCAAACCGGTCGCCAACATCAACCTCGCCGATATCGGTTCGGCATCGGGTTTCGGCGGCAAGTCGAGCGATCCCGAAACCTTCTATGCCTTTTCGAGCTATGCGCGGCCGACGACGATCTATCGTTTCGACACCCGGACCGGAAAGAGCGAGATTTTCGCCGAGCCGAAGCTGACCTTCAAACCCGACGATTTCATGGTTGAGCAGCGTTTCTACAAGTCGAAGGACGGCACGGAGGTGCCGATGTTCGTCGTGATGAAAAAGGGCCTCGACCGCAGCAAGGGATCGCCGACGCTGCTCTACGGCTATGGCGGGTTCAATGTCTCGATGACCCCGGCCTTTTCGCCGACGCGGCTTGCGTGGGTCGACAAGGGCGGCGTGCTCGCGATCGCGAACCTGCGCGGCGGCGGTGAATATGGCAAGGCGTGGCACGACGCCGGCCGCCTCGACAAGAAACAGAATGTCTTCGACGACTTCATCGCCGCGGGCGAATATCTGATCGCCGAGGGGATTGCTGGCAAGGGCCAGGTCGCGATCGAGGGCGGGTCGAACGGCGGGCTGCTCGTCGGCGCGGTGACCAACCAGCGTCCCGACCTGTTCGCCGCGGCGCTGCCCGCGGTCGGCGTGATGGACATGCTGCGCTTCGACCGCTTCACCGCGGGACGCTATTGGGTCGACGATTATGGCTATCCGTCGAAGGAGGCCGATTTCCGGAACCTGCTTCGCTATTCGCCCTACCATAATATCAGGAACGGGACGGCCTATCCCGCGGTGCTGGTGACGACCGCCGATACCGACGACCGCGTCGTCCCGGGGCACAGCTTCAAATATACCGCGCAGCTCCAGCACGCCGAGGTCGGCGGCAAACCGCACCTGATCCGCATCGAAACGCGCGCGGGCCACGGGTCGGGCAAGCCGACCGACAAGATCATCGCCGAGGCCGCCGACAAATATGCCTTTGCGGCGAAGTGGACCGGGCTCGACGTCGAATAATGTCGTACGCACTTTCCTTCACCGCGACCGATCCGGCCGAACTGTGGGCCGAGGCAGGCGACGCCGCGGTGGCACTCGTCGCGGGCGAGCCCGACGGCATCGCCAATATGGCGAATGTCGCGGCGCTGATCTGGCAGGCGATCCCCGACCTCAACTGGGCCGGCTTCTACCGCTTCGACGGAGCCGAACTTGTCCTCGGCCCGTTCCAGGGCAAGGCCGCATGCATCCGCATTCCGCTCGACAAGGGCGTATGCGGCGCCGCGGCACGCCTGCGCGCCACGCAGCGCGTCGAGGATGTCCACGCTTTCCCGGGCCATATCGCATGCGACGCCGACAGCCGCAGCGAGCTGGTCGTGCCGGTGATTGCGAACGACCGGCTGGTGGGGGTGCTGGACCTCGACAGCCCGATCGCTTCGCGTTTTTCCGCGGCCGACCAGAGCGGCGCGGAGGCCCTGGTCGCGCGGATCGCGACTGCGCTCGCGGGGTAGAGGTCGCCGGTCTGCTTTGGGGCGGGGAGCTGACCCTTTGTGCACCCCGGCGAAAGCCGGGGCCCAGGGCGGTCACACACAGGTCC
>NZ_DASWTD010000511.1:0-5981 GCF_036402335.1 Sphingopyxis sp.
TTGATTTCCCAATTCCGGCCGCCATCGGACGAGAAGCCCTGGTCCCAGTGCGGGCGGGCGCTATGGACTTCGTGCCAGCGGAAGCGGACGGCGATATCCTGATCCCTGAACCGGTCGCGCCCGGTAAAGACGCCTTCATCCTTGTCGAAACTCCCGACGACCGGCGGGTCGATGACCGCCGGGTTGCGGCCGTCGACCCACCAGATCGACCATTGTCCTGTCGCGGGATCGAAAGCGCGGATGCCGAAGCCGCGATATTCGCCGCCGGGGAGGTCGAGGATATTGTCGTCGATCGTCCCGAGCCCGCCCAGCGTCAGCCAGCAGGCGCTCTTGCCGCCGAACTCAGCCCAGTCATCGCTGCCCGCCAGCCGCTCTTTCAGCCGGCGGTGCCAGACATTCCAGTTGCCGACGAGCCATTGCCAGTCCTGACGATGATCATCGCTTCCGGGAGAAAGGGCGCGGCCGCGCGCCGGTCCGCCAAAGGCGGCGGCGCTGCCGGCAAGGATCATCGTTTCGATCAACTGGCGGCGATCGAGCAAGGGCGAAACTAGGGGCACGGGACCTCCGGAAAAACGGGACGGGCAGGTGCCGGGTCTGCCCGCTGCCATCGATTTTAGGGATGCAAAGATCGGGCCTTGAGGCTAAGTCATACTTGTGGTTCGTGCCGACAAACTTCCCCCCTTGCCCTCGATCCGCGCCTTCGAGGCGGCCGCGCGGCTGGAGAGCTTTGCCAAGGCGGCGCACGAACTCGGCACCACCGCGGCGTCGGTCAGCTATCATGTCCGGCAGCTCGAACAGCAAACCGGACTGCACCTGTTCGTCCGCCACCCGCACAAGGTGGCGCTGACCGCCGCGGGCGCCGCGATTGCGCGCGAAGCGACCGCCGCATTCGCGGCTCTCCACGCCAGTTTCGTGAAGGCGCAGGACCGGGACGAGGCGCGGCTGTCGTTGACGACGCTCCCGACCTTCGGGACAAGCTGGCTGACCCCGCGGCTCGGGCTGTTCCGCGCGCTCCACCCCGAGATCGCGATCGAACTCGAATTGTCGGCCGAGCCGCAGGCGCTGGGCGCTGGCCGTTTCGACGCTGCGATCCGCCATGGTCTCGGCGACTGGCGCGGTCTGCGCAGCGTCCGATTGTTCCCGGTCCTGTTCGTGCCGCTTTGCGCGCCCGCGCTGAAGGCGGCCGCCGCCGGGCTGGAGAATCCCGACAATGCGCTCGATGTCCCGCTGCTCGGCCGGCCCGACTGGTGGGCGCTGTGGTATCGTGCACTCGGCATCGCCCCGGGCCCGCCCGCCGACCGCTTCGGGACCAGCCTTGCCGCCGAGCATATGGATATCGCCGCGGCAATCGCAGGCCACGGGATCGCGATCGGATCGCCGATCCTGTTCCGCGACGAAATCGCCGCCGGTCGGCTCGTCCCCGCGCACGATCTCGTCGCGGGCGATGGCCGCGCCTTCTGGTTCGTCTATCCGGTCGCGCGGCTGCAGAGCGCGAAGATCGCCCGCTTCCGCGAGTGGTTGTCCGACGTTGCCGCCGACGCAGTGTCGCACGCGCGCAACCTTGTCGAACGCGCGGTCATTCTCGAACCATGAGGTAGTCAAATATCGCTGTCCTACATAATCGCGCCGCGATAACGAGGCGGCGATGACCTGCCCTTGCTCAATCTTCGCCACCGGCCGCCCGGACATTCGCCGTGAAATGCGAATTGCGAGTAAAGTTACCCGGATTTCCGCCGATTTTTATGCGCCGTCGCTTCCATGCTGAGCGTCGAAACCTACGCCGCAACACCGTGGCCCGATGCGCTCGACTGGGAAGCGCGGGCAGGCGAGGCGGTTGCCGCGGCGCTCGCGCTGACGCCCTATGCCGCGCTCGCCGAGGCAGCCCCGCTCGTCGAAATTGCCGTGCGCCTGACCGGCGATGCCGAGGTTCACACGCTCAACCGCGATTTCCGGGGGAAGGACAAGCCGACGAACGTCCTCTCCTTTCCGCAAGTGCAGGCCGATCTGCTCGAAGGGCTCGCCAACAGCGACGACGGAGAAATCCTGCTCGGCGATATCGTGCTCGCACGCGAAACATGCGCGCACGAGGCTGACGAAAAGGGGATTTCGATCGTCGATCACGCGACGCACCTGATTGTTCACGGCACGCTGCATCTGGTCGGCTACGACCATATGGACGATGCATCGGCAAGCGCGATGGAAGCGCTCGAGGTGAAAGCGCTTGCATCGCTGGGCATCGCCAATCCATATGCGGAGCTCGACTAGCAGGGAAACGACACGCACATGCCCGACGACCAGGGATCTTCGAACCGATCGGAAGAGGACAGTAGCAGACCCGGACTATTGTCCGGGCTGAAGACCCTGTTGTTCGGCGGCGACAAGGAGCCGTCGCTGCGCGAACAGATCGAAGAGGTCATCGACGAGGCCGAGGAAGAGGGGCAGGAACGGCGCGGCAGCAGCGTCGTCGGCGACCTCTCGCCGATCGAGCGCAAGATGCTGCGCAATCTCCTTCATTTCGGCGAGCAGACCGTCGACGATGTCGCGGTGCCGCGCGCCGACATCATCGCGATCCCCGAAAGTGCGAGCTTTGCCGAAGTCGTCGCGTTATTCGCCGAAGCCGGGCACAGCCGCCTGCCGGTCTACCGCGAAAACCTCGACGAAGTCGTCGGCATGATCCACGTCAAGGACGTGTTCGCGGTGCTCGCCGAGGGGCGCCCGCCGCCGCCCTTGCTCGACCTCATCCGCCAGCCGCTCTACGTCCCGCAATCGATGGGGGTGCTCGACCTGCTCGCCGAAATGCGAGCGAAACGGACCCATCTTGCGATCGTCATCGACGAATATTCGGGCACCGAGGGACTGCTCACGATCGAGGATCTGGTCGAGGAGATCGTCGGCGAGATCGAGGACGAGCATGACGACGAGCCGACGGCGCTGTTTGTTCCGGGCGAAAACGGCTGCTGGGACGCCGATGCGCGCGCCGAGCTCGACGATGTCGGTGAAGCGATCGATCCCCGGCTCGCCGATGTCGAGGAAGATGTCGACACGCTCGGCGGGCTCGCGGCCGTACTCGCGGGGCATGTGCCCGAAGTCGGCGAAATCCTGCTCCACCCGAGCGGCTGGCGTATCGAGGTGACCGAGGCCGACGAGCGCCGCGTCCATCGCCTGCGGCTCCACCCGCCGGTCGAAGTCGATCTCGAAGCGCCATCGGAACGTCCCGAGGAATTCTGACGGAATTGCCTTTGTCCGCCTGAACGACTAGCGCAGGCGTGATGGACGTCTCCGACCTTCGCATCGCGCTGTTCAGCGGCAACTATAATATGACGACCGACGGCGCGAACAAGGCGCTCAACCGTCTTGTCGGCTATCTGCTGGCGCACGGCGCCGCGGTGCGCGTCTATTCGCCGACCGTCGCGAACCCCGCTTTCGAGCCGACCGGCGATCTCGTCAGCGTGCCGTCGATCGCGATTCCCGGCCGCAGCGAATATCGCATTCCCGTGTCCTTTTCGTCGCGGGTTCGCGAGGATATCGTCGATTTCGCGCCCAATATCGTCCATATCTCCAGCCCCGATCGCGTGGCGCGGCAGGCCGCCGCGTGGGCGCGGCGACGGCGGCTGCCGGTTGCCTGTTCGGTGCACACGCGCTTCGAAACCTATGTTCGCTACTATAACCTGTCGTTCCTCGAACCGGTGATGGTCGCCTGGCTGCGCAAGCTTTACCGCAAGTGTGACGCGCTGATCGCGCCATCCGAAAGCTTCGCACAGGTCCTTCGCGAACAAAGGATGAATTACGACATCGGTATCTGGACCCGAGGCGTCGAGCAGGGGATTTTCAACCCCGGTCGCCGCGACGTGGAATGGCGCCGGTCGCTCGGCATCGCCGACGGCGTGCCAGCGATTGCCTTTCTCGGCCGGCTGGTGATGGAAAAGGGGCTTGATGTCTTTGCCGACGCCATCGACGTACTCCAGCGGCGCGGAGTGCCGCACAAGGTTGTGGTTATTGGCGAAGGACCTGCCGGCGAATGGTTCGAATCGCGCCTGCCAAACGCCAATTTCGTGGGGTTCCAGGGCGGCGAAGATCTCGCCCGGGCGCTGGCCTCGTGCGACATCTTCTTCAATCCGTCGGTCACCGAAACCTTTGGCAATGTAACGTTGGAAGCGATGGCATGCGGCCTGCCCGTCGTTGCGGCGCGGGCGACGGGCAGCGCCAGCATCGTCAAGCATGGCCAGACCGGATATCTCGTGGCGCCCGGCTCGATCACGAGCTTTGCCGATCATCTCCAGCGCTATTGCCGCGATATCCAGCTCCGGGCCGAACATGGCGCGGCGGCGGTGCTCGAAAGCGGTGCCTATCAATGGGATGCGATCAACCAGGCGGTCGCCGACACCTATATTCGCCTGATCCGTCAGAAACAGCGGCGCCGGGGCTGAGCGTCCGATGGCCGCGGATCTGTTCGGCGAAGGGGCGCCCGTATCGAAGCAGGGTGACGCCGTTGGTCCTGTCCCGCTCGCCGAGCGGCTGCGCCCGCGTACTTTGGCCGATGTCGTCGGACAGGAACATCTGACGGGTCCCGAGGGCGCGATCGGCCGTATGGTCGCGGCGGGACAATTGTCGTCGATCATCCTCTGGGGCCCGCCTGGTACGGGCAAGACGACGATTGCGCGCCTGCTTGCCGAGGCGGTGGGCATGCGCTTCGCGCCGCTCTCGGCGGTCTTCTCGGGCGTCGCCGATTTGCGGCAAGCCTTCGCCGATGCCGAGAAGATGGCGGCTGCAGGCAAGCGGACCCTGTTGTTCGTTGACGAGATCCACCGCTTCAATCGCGCCCAGCAGGATGGTTTCCTGCCCTATGTCGAACGCGGCACCGTGGTGCTTGTCGGCGCGACGACCGAGAATCCCAGCTTCGCGCTGAACGCGGCGCTGCTGTCGCGCGCGCAGGTGCTGGTACTGGGCCGGCTCGGCGAGGAGGCGCTCGCGACGCTCGTCGAGCGGGCCGAGGCCGAAACCGGGCGCAGCCTGCCGGTCACCGACGACGCGAAGATGGCATTGATCGCCAGCGCCGACGGCGACGGACGCTTCCTGCTCAACCAGGTCGAAACCCTGTTCGCGGCGGCGGTACCCGAACCGCTCGATCCCGCGGAACTTGCGCAGTTCCTGCATCGCAGGATGCCGGTCTACGACAAGGATCGCGACGGGCACTACAATCTGATTTCGGCGCTGCACAAGGCGCTGCGCGGCTCGGACCCGCAGGCGGCGCTTTATTATATGGCACGTATGCTCGTTGCGGGCGAAGAGCCGCTGTATGTGCTCCGCCGGCTCGTACGCTTCGCCAGCGAGGATGTCGGGCTCGCCGATCCGCAGGCGCTCGTGCAGTGCCTTGCAGCCAAGGACGCCTACCAATTCCTCGGTTCGCCCGAGGGCGAACTCGCGATCGTCCAAGCGTGCCTCTATCTTGCGACTGCCCCCAAGTCGAACGCCGCCTATGCCGCGCAAAAGGCGTCTTTCGCTTCGGCGCGCGACACCGGGTCGCTCGCGCCGCCGGCGAATATCCTCAATGCGCCGACTAAGCTGATGAAAGACCTCGGCTATGGTGCGGGGTATGAATATGACCATGACGCGCCGGAGGGATTTTCGGGCGCCGATTACTGGCCGGAAGAAATGGGCGCCCAAGTCTATTACCGTCCGACCGATCGCGGCTTTGAAAAACGGATCGCCGAACGTATCGCCTGGTGGGACGAACAGCGCCGGGTCCGGGGTGGCGAATGACGCCGACATTCGATAGCTGGGACGATGTAGTGGCGTTCGCCTGCGCGCTTCCCGACGTCGAAATGCTGTCCTTCTATGGCACGCCGTGTCCCAAGCTCAACGGCAAGGCACTGGCATCGCCCGGCCGCGAACCGGGAAGCTTTGCCGTCATGTGCACACCCGACGAAAAGGAGATTCTGCTTGAAACCGATCCCGACACTTTCTGGCAGACCCCGCATTAT
>NZ_DASWTD010000512.1:0-11133 GCF_036402335.1 Sphingopyxis sp.
ATAGTTGAAGCCATGGGATAACAACGCCAAAAATGGCGGCGGCCGAGGAGAGGTAAATTTGCGGAAGAAACGGGTCACCCTGAAGGACTTGGCAAAGGCTGCAGGTGTCTCTCTCGCCAGCGCGTCCTATGCTGTGAACAAAACCGGTTCATTAGGCGAGGACACGCGCACTCATGTCCTGAAGGTGGCGGAAGAGCTGGGCTATCGGCAAAATCTCGCAGCGCGCGCGACCCGTACAGGACGGACGGGGGCGATAGGCTTTGTTGTGCCAGATATGACCAATCCGTTTTTCCCCAGCCTCGCCCAATCCATCGTCCAGCGTGCACGCCAAAGTGGTTATAGCGTGTTCGTGACCGATACCGAGGGGGATCAGGCGCAGGAAGAGGAGGTTGTGCGGCGGCTTATCGATCGCGGCGTCGACGGGATCGTCTGGTTCCCGGTCAAGGACGAGAACAGCATCGAAAAGGTCGCAGCCGACCTGCCGATCATAGTCATTGATCGCACCGTCACGGGTTTTGAATGCATCCAGGCAGACTATGCGGAAGGCGGCCGACTGGCTGCCGATTACCTTCTGGCGGCGGGCCATCGCCTGATCGGAGTGATTGCCGGGCCAATGGACGTTCGCAGCATGCGTGATCGTTGTGGGGCCGCGAGCGAAGCGATCGAACGCGGGGGTGCTTTGGCGTATTCGGTGGAAAACGCCTTCTCGACCGAATTGAGCGGGGATGTGGCAAGTGCCATCGAAGGCGGAGCCGCCACCGCGGTGTTCTGCGGCTCGGACCTGATCGCCATCGGCGTCATGAAGCTCGCCCGCAAACTGGGGATCGCGGTCCCCGATCAGCTGGCTATTGTCGGCTTCGACGATATCCCTTGGGCCGAATATTGCACCCCCGCTCTGACGACGATCGAGATGCCCGTGGATGAAATGGCGGCCGAGGCTGTCGACGCGCTACTGCGCAAGATCGACGGGGAAAATGAGAGCAATCGACGCGTCGTTTTCGGCGTCAATCTGATCGTGCGGGAGTCGGTGCTCCCAGCAAAATAGCCCGCGTTACCATGTGCCGCGTGAGACTGCTTGACACCGTAAGTGAATCGTTTCATTATCCCGGCTTGGAAGCGGCTATATGGGTGCTCGAAACACAGATTGCCATGTGCGGCTCAGCCGGTTTCGGCCAAATGTACTCGGGGCCTCGTCGAACGACGCAATTCTTTCACCCGCGAGCGGGTGGGGCGCCGTGTGTTCGTCAAAATGGGTGCGCTCGATGATGTATGCTCCTCCGCTTGGGGCGAATGCGTACACACCGACGGGCCGACAATGAGCGGGCACCCTTTAAATTCTGGGAAACGCATATGCACTCACCAAGGAGCGAGAGGGCATTCGAGGCCGATGACGCCATGTTCGCGCCCCTCGTTTATCTCGTGGATGATGACGGAAATTTCCGCGAGGAAATGGTCTTGGGCCTCTGCAGGCTAGGGCTTAACGTGCTTGGATTCGATGACGCTCCGTCCTTCTACCGAGCTTACGCCGTTCGGCCGTCCGACATCGTCATCCTTGATATCGGCCTGGATGGAGAAGACGGCCTATCCATAGCCGCTCATTTGCGCACTTCACGGTCAGTTGGCATCATCTTGGTGGCAGGTCGTGGCTCAGTAGACGATCGATTCAATGGACTTAGAGCGGGAGCCGATGCCTATGTCGTCAAACCCGTCAATGCCCGGGTACTGGCTGACACAGTAGTCGCGCTCAATAATCGTCTCAGCCGACTCCAAATTCCATTTCAGCCCGCAAGTTCCGCGTGGGCGCTGGCGGAAGGCGGTTGGGTTCTTGTCGATGGCATGGGCCATCGTCTCCGCTTAACCACTGCAGAACAGAGCTTTCTGGGGCGTTTATTCGCTGAGCGTGGGGAAATCGTCGAGCGTCACGCTCTCGTGGAAGCTCTCGGCGAGGACATCTACAATTATAATTACACCCATCTGGACACGATCGTGAGCCGCCTACGTCGACGGGCAAAAAAATCGCACATGACGCTCCCCTTGCACGCCATTCGCGGAAAAGGCTTCGTCTTTGCCGACTGAAGCGATCAGCACCAATCCGGTCGTGCGGGAGTCGGTGCTCTCAGCAAAATAGCCAGTGTCGCTATGTGCAGCGTGAGATTGTTTGACATCGAAAATGAAACGTTTCATTATTCCAGCTTGGAGGGCGATGATATGGGTGCTCGAAACACAGATTGGCGTGCGCGGGTCGGCTTGTGCTTCGCCGGCGTGATTGCCGCTTTGTCGCTTGGCCAGGCGCCTTCCATAGCCCGCGAGGAGGGAAGGTCATCTGCTGCGCCGGTGACGATCCGCGAAACGGCTAATCTCGCGGACGCGTTTGAGGCGGCGCGTGCCGCCTCTCCGCAAGGGCGGGTACTTCTGATCCTCGATATCGACAACACGCTGCTGACGATGCCCCAGTATCTGGGTGGTGATCGCTGGTTCAATCGCCACGCTGCGATGATAGCAGACAAGGCCGACCCCGACTTCGCCGGCATGGGTGAATTGATTGCAGCGCAAACGATGCTTTTCGGTATCGCCTCAATGCAGGCGACAGAACCGAATATCCCGGCGATGCTGGCCGAGACGACACAGCAGAGAATTGATGTTTTCCTCCTCAGCGCTCGCGGGCCCGAGCTTTACGATGCGACCCGGCGCGAACTGGATCGAAACGGGCTCCAAGTTGAAGCGCCTTACGCCTGTTCCTTCTTTCTGTGCACGCAGGACGGTCTCTATCGCGACGATGAAATCCGGTTGGCCCTAACCGCATTAGGAGAAGAGGCGTCGCGCTCGCCCTATCGGGACATTCTGATCCGGGACGGAGTGATGCTCGTTTCCGGCCAGGACAAGGGCGTGATGTTGAAGCTGCTGATGGGGGCCATCGGCGGGCGGCAATATGCCCATATCGTGGTCGCGGACGATGGGCAGAAGAATATTGCCGCCTTGGCGGCAAGCGGGAATCCAGTACCCACCACGCTTTTCCATTACCGCCGGATCGACCCCTCTGTCACCGATTCCGAAAATCAGACAGCGCGCGCCCAGTTCGCGGCTTTGACCGCGGCCCTTTGCTCCGCAATGCAATCGACGCTCTGCGCGAAGCCGGCGGCGTCGAACGGTACCCGCAAATGATATCGAAGAAGATCACCGTGTCGGGCTATGCGACGCTGGATTATGTGGTCCAGTTGGACGCCCCTTTCTACGGAACGGGCACTGCGACCGGCGAACTCGGCGTGTCCGACGCCTGGCCACGCGCTGGCGGGGCGGCGCTTTATGCATCGCGGCGGATCGCGGCGGTGGGGCACAGGGCCTTCCCGTTGACATGGATCGGTGACGACGGGGACGGCGGTCATTATCTTCGCGCTTGCCAGCGTTCTCAAATCTGCTGCGACGCGGTCGACCAGGTCCGTGGCGAAAAGACGCCGCGCTGCATCCTGATCTACCGTCCGGACGGTGACTATGGATGCCTGCTCGACACCGGGTTCCATGGACGCGAGGGCCTGTCCGCCGCTCAAGCCGAGACCTTGGCCGTTGCCGACCATCTCTGCATTTCGGCGGGGCCGCCCGCCGTGACGCGGACCTTGCTCGAAGCATATTCTCGGGATGCCGAGCTCAGCTGGATCGCGAAGCTTGATACCCTATCCTTTCCCGAGGAACTGCGGGCGGCGCTCGCCCGGCGAGCGCGTCTGATCTTTTGCAACGCGAGCGAGCGCGAGTTCATCGAGGCTTCGCGCGACTGCGAGCGCCCGGAACGGCAAATCATCATCGAAACGCTGGGCAGCGCAGGCGTGCTCGTCGATTCCTGCGAGGGTCGTCGGGTCATTCCCACCCAAGCTCTGACAACCCATGATACGACCGGGGCTGGCGATACGCTGGCGGGCGAAACGATTGCGCAATATTTGACCGAGCAGGTGACGATCGAGGGCGCGGTCGAGTTCGGGATGGCGGCCGCCAGGCACCTCCTGGTCAGCCGCATTCCCGGTCGCGAGCAAACGGCATGACCGACCACCAAGTCTCGACTCCGGCGTCCGAGTTGTCGCGGGCCGAGTCCGGATCCGATCTCGCGACGTTTATCGGTCACAGCCGGGCAATTGCGGTACCGAACAATTGCATTCCTGGCATCGTAGAGGCTTGGTGCGTGCTTGCCGAGCATTGGCGGCATCTGTGCGAGGAAGAGGCGGCATGATCGACTCGCGCCCACTTCTCGATCAAAGCGCCGAGACGATTGCCGCCGCTGTCCGGTCGCGACAATATTCCGCGCGTGCGCTCGTCTTCGAGTGTCTGACTCGCGCCGAACGCTGCGATGTGCCGATCAATTCTATAACCCGGCTGCTGAAGGTCAGGGCGCTGGCTGAAGCCGACGCGGTCGATGCAAAAGTGGCGGCGGGAATAGATCCCGGCCCCCTCGCCGGCGTACCTTATGGCGTCAAGGATTTGTTCGACGTTGCCGGCTTTCCTACCACAGCGGGGGCGGGCTTTCGGCGAAACGCCGAGCGGGCGACGCACGATGCCATGGCCGTCGAGCGCCTGCGCGATGCCGGCGCGATTCTGGTGGCAACCCTCAATATGGACGAGTTCGCCTACGGCTTTGCAACCGTCAACGCCGCGTGGGGAACGACGCGCAATCCGCATGATCCAGAGCGGCTCGCCGGCGGGTCCTCGGGCGGATCGGCAGCCGCGGTGGCTGCCGGCATCCTGCCGTTCACGCTTGGGTCGGATACCAACGGATCGGTAAGGATTCCGGCGAGCCTCTGCGGCATATGGGGGCTCAAGCCGACGCACGGGACTTTGCCAATGGGCGGCGTTTTCCCTTTCGTCGAGACACTCGACGACATCGGACCGTTCGCCCGGTCTGCTCGCGATCTTTCCCTCATCCGGGGGGCGCTGAAGTGCGAATTCAGTGAGTCGGCCAGTCCCTATAAGTTGAGGATTGGAAGGCTTTGCGGTTGGTTCGCCCAAAATGTCACGCCCCCGGTTCAAGAGGCCATCGATGTTCTTGCGGCGGCGATCGGGGGCGTCGAAGAGGTCGAGCTGAGCGGCGCGTCGCGAGCCCGATCCGCGGCATTTATCATGACGGCCATGGAAGGCGGTGCGCGGCACCTCCCCGAACTGCGCCGCAGACCGCTCGAATTCGATCCCGCTACCCGTGACAGGCTCATCGCGGGCGCGGCCTTCCCTGCCGAAGCCGGTGACAAGGCAGCGGCAGTGCGGGAGGAATTCCGCACCGAAGTGGCGCGGCTTTTCGATCGTTTCGATATCCTGATTGCGCCGACGGTGCCCGGAATCGCCCCTCGCTTTGATGATCCGGTTGTCGAGGTCGACGGGATCAATATGCCGGCGCGAAGCAGCCTGGGCCTTTTCACCCAGCCCATCAGTTTCGCCGGCTTGCCGGTGGTCGCGGCTCCGGTCGGAGCTCATGACGGCATGCCTTTCGGAGTACAGCTGATCGGCGCGCCGGGAAGTGACGCCTTGCTGCTGGCCTTCGCTGCCGATCTCGAGCGCCGCGGTCTACTTGGTCTCGGGATCTTGCCATCATGACCGGCGCGACTGCAAAGGGCATGGTGACGGCGCCACACGCCTTGGCTGCCGAGGCCGGTTGCGCCGTGCTGCGCGACGGAGGAACCGCGGCCGAGGCCTGCGTCGCCATCGGCGCGGCGCTGGCGGTCGTCTACCCCCATATGACCGGAATCGGCGGCGACGGCTTCTGGTTGATCCGCACTCCCGAGGGCGAAGTCGAGGGTATCGATGCCTGTGGCAGTACCGCGTCGGGCATAAGCCTCGATCTCTATAGGGGAATGGAGACTATTCCCTGGCGAGGGCCGCTGGCCGCGAACACGGTCGCGGGCGCGATTTCCGGCTGGGTTCTTGCGATGGACCGCCACGGAAGCGGAATGCCGCTCGGCAGGTTGCTGCGCGATGCGATCGACCACGCTGAAACGGGCGTTGCTGTCGCAGGCGGGCTGGCGGACGTCGTGGCGTCAAAATATCAGGAGTTGCGGAGCCAGCACGGCGATTGGGCGGCGATCTTCGCGCCCGGAGAACGGCCCGTGCGAGCCGGCGAACGGCTACGCCAGACCCGGCTTGGCGAGACGCTGCGCCGGTTGGCGGACGAGGGCCCGGATGGATTTTATCGGGGATCGCTCGCCGCCGATATCGCCGTGGACCTTGCCGCGCTCGGCAGCCCGCTGAGTGCAGCCGATCTTGGGGCGCACGAAGCGACGGTGTCGACGCCGCTGCGCGCCGCCATTCGCGGAGCGACGCTCTATAATCATGCGCCGCCAACCCAAGGCATTGCGTCGCTTCTCATCCTCGCGATCTACGACAGGCTCCTGTCGGCGGGAGAGGTGGACACATTCCCCCATGTGCATGGGTTGATCGAGGCGACCAAGCAGGCATTTCTGTGGCGTGATCGACATTGCGGCGATCCCGCCTTCATGGAGGTCGATCCGCAGCAATTGCTCGATGACGACGCTGCAATCGCCGGAATGGCGGCTGCGATTGAACCGGCGAGGGCGCTGCCCTGGCCTCAGCCTCCGCAATGGGGCGATACATGCTGGTTCGGAGCGGCGGATGCGCGCGGACAGGTCGTCAGCTGCATCCAGTCGACCTATTTCGAGTTCGGCTCCGGTGTGGTGCTGCCGCGGACCGGGATCGCTTGGCAAAACCGGGGCTGTTCGTTCCGTCTCGCCGAAAGCGGCTGGAATGCGCTCAGGCCCGGTCGCAAGCCTTTCCACACGTTGAACCCGGCATTGGCAACATTCGATGATGGGCGCGTCCTTGCTTTTGGAACGATGGGAGGCGAGGGCCAGCCGCAGACCCAGTCGGCGATCTTCACCCGCTATGCGGCAGGTGTCGATATCGCTGGATCGATCGCCGGACCGCGCTGGTTGCTCGGTCGCACCTGGGGGGAAAGCTCGACCAGCCTGAAGATCGAGGATGGCTTTCCCGCCGAGCTTTATACGCAGCTTGCGGCCGCGGGGCATGATGTGGAACGCGTGGGACCCCTGACGGCCATGATGGGCCATGCCGGTGCCATCATCCGGCATGCCGACGGGCGTCTTGAAGGCGCGAGCGACCCGCGCAGCGACGGCGCGGCGGTCGGCTGGTGAGCGTAGTCGGTCCCTCGGGCGCGCGGGCTGTCGCCCGGTGCGATATGCTGGGCGTTCCACCCTATAGCGACACGGCGGACGGCCTGTACCGCGCCTATCTCACGCCCGCTTATTGCGCCGCTCAGGAGGCTGTGGCCGGCTGGATGGCCGAAGCGGGCATGGCCGTGCGCCGCGATCCCGCCGCCAATCTCGTCGGTCGTTACGAGGGCGGCGACCCATCGGCGCCGATCCTCTTGATCGGCAGCCATCTCGACAGCGTGCGCGGCGCCGGGCGCTACGACGGGCCGCTTGGGATCATGCTGGGGATCGAGGCGGTCGATGCGCTCTGTCGGGCGGGTCGCCGATTGCCCTTCGCGGTCGAGGTTATCGCGTTCGGCGACGAGGAAGGATCCCGTTTCCCGGCCGCCATGCTCTCCAGCCGCGCTGTGGCCGGCACGCTCGACCGGGCCGCGCTCGACATCGCCGATGCTGACGGCGTGACATTGGCCGCGGCAGGCGCGGATATCGCGCACTACCTGGAGGCGGCGCGCCCGCCCGGATCGGTGCGTGCCTATTTCGAAGCGCATATCGAACAAGGACCAGTCCTCGAAGCCGAGGGATTAGCCGTAGGAACGGTCACCGGGATTGCTGCGCAGCTACGCTACCGGGTGACGGTCAGCGGGACGGCGGGCCATGCGGGCACCACCGCCATGGATTTGCGCAGCGACGCACTTGCCGGCGCTGCCGAAATGATATGCGCAATCGAAAATCTCGCGCAGCGCGACCAGTCCGATCTTGTAGCGACCGTGGGCGCCATCGAGGTCGCGCCGGGCGCCGCCAATGTCGTCCCCGGCCGCGTCGACTTCTCGCTCGATGTGCGTTCCGGAAAGGGATCGCGGCGCGACCGCGTAGCCGCGGCGATCCTCGAATGCTGCGAGGATATCGCGCGGCACCGCGGGCTGCGTCTCGCATACGAGCTCTTGCACGACCTGCCCGCCAGCCCGTGCGACGGACGCCTGATGGATCTGCTGGACGAAAGTGTCGCGGCAGAAGGCTTCCCCGTTCGGCGCCTCGTGTCGGGTGCCGGGCACGACGCAATGATCATGGCATCGCTCGCACCGACGGCCATGCTCTTCCTGCGCTGTGCCGGCGGCGTCAGCCACAACCCGGCGGAGCAGGTCGACGCGGCCGATGCCGATATCGCCCTTCGCGTAATCATGCGCTTCCTGGAGAAAATGGCCGATGACGCTACCGCCTGACCTCTACGGCCAGATCGACCCGCCGCATCGGCTGCTTATGGGGCCGGGACCGGTCAACGCGCATCCACGCGTCCTGCGAGCAATGGGCGCCGATCTTCTCGGGCAGTTCGATCCCGAGATGACCGGCTACATGAACGAAGCAATGGCGCTCTATCGCCCCATCTTCGGGACCCAGAACCGCTGGACATTGCTCGTCGATGGCACGGCTCGTGCTGGGATCGAGGCGGCGCTGGTCAGCTTGGTTACCCCCGGCGACACGCTGCTGGTCATAGATTTCGGCCGCTTCGGTCTTTTGCTGCGCGAGATCGGCGAGCGGATCGGAGCGCGGATCGAGATGCTCTCGGTCCCCTGGGGCAAGACCGTCCCCATGGACGCCATCGCCGCCGCCATCGAGCGCCACGCGCCCGCGGTCGTCGCCTGCGTCCATGGCGATACCTCGACCACCATGGCCCAGCCGCTGGAGGGCTTGGGGGTGCTATGTCGTGCGGCGGGCGCGCTCTCCTATGTGGACGTCACCGCGACGATCGGCGGAATGGAAATTGCCGTCGATCGCTGGGGCATCGATGTCGTCACGGGCGGGTTGCAGAAATGCCTCGGCGGGCCTTCGGGTTCGGCGCCAATCACGATTTCGGAGCGCGCGGTCGAGCATATCTTTAGCCGGCGGCATACCGAGCACGGGATCGCGCGGTCCGATCTCGTACAAGGAATGGGGCGCCGGATTTCCTCCAACTATTTCGATCTCGCAATGATCATGGACTATTGGGGCGAGCAGCGTCTCAATCACCATACCGAGGCGACGTCGATGCTCTATGCCGCGCGCGAATGCGCCCGCGTGGCGCTGGGCGAGGGCCTGGATGCGCGCTATGCGCGCCATGTCCGCGCCGGACGCGCGGTCGTGGCGGGCGCGCGCGCGCTGGGTCTTCGCATCTTCGGTGACGACCGTTTTCGCATGTCCAACGTCACGGGCGTCCACATACCGGGCGGCATCGATGGCGAGGCCGTTCGGCGTCGCATGCGGCAGGATTTCGAGATTGAAATCGGCACCAGCTTCGGCCCCTTGCACGGCAAGGTCTGGCGCATCGGGGCGATGGGCTACAACGCCATGAAGCACAAGGTGCTGATCACGCTCGGCGCGTTGGAAGCTGCCTTGCGCGCGGAGGGCTTCCGCTGCCCCGCCGGTGCGGGTGTCGATGCGGCGCTTTCGGCGTGGGAAGACCCGGTATGACCGGCCCGCGTGACCTTGTGGGTTACGGAGCCTACCCGCCCGATCCGAGGTGGCCGGGGGGTGCCCGCGTCGCTGTCCAGTTCGTGGTGAACTATGAGGAAGGCGCGGAAAACTGCGTCCTCAATGGTGATGCGGGGTCGGAGGCATTTTTGTCCGATATGGTCGGCGCGGTGAGCCATCCGGCCCGCGCGATGGCGATGGAAAGCCTCTATGAATATGGAGGCCGGTCCGGCTTCTGGCGATTGCACCGCCTGTTCGCTGAACGCGATATTCCCGTCACCGCCTTTGCGGTCGCCAAGGCGATGGAATTCAACCCCGCCGCGGTCGATGCGATGCTGTCGGCGGGCTGGGAGGTGGCGAGCCATGGCCTCAGGTGGCTCGACTATCAATATATCCCCGAAGAGGTGGAGCGCGCCCATATTGCAGAGGCTATCGCGCTCCATACCAGGCTGACTGGCGAACGACCGCTTGGCTGGTATCAGGGTCGGTCCTCGCCGAACACTGCCCGGCTGGTGCGGGAGGACGGTGGCTTCGTATACGATGCCGACAGCTACGCTGACGATCTGCCCTATTACGCCGCGGGGCAACTGATGGTCCCCTACAGCCTCGACGCCAACGATATGAAATTCGTTGCGGCGGGCGGCTTTGCAGATGGCGAGTCCTTCTTTCGCTATCTGCGCGATACGTTCGACCAACTGTCCGCAGAAGGCGGGCGGATGATGTCGGTTGGCCTCCACGGCCGTATTGCAGGCCGCCCCGGTCGCGCCCGCGCGCTCGAGCGATTCCTTGATCATGTACGGGCAAATGGGGACGCTTGGATCGCGCGGCGGATCGACATCGCGCGCCACTGGCTCGCGGAGCATCCGGCATGAAGATCGATGATCCCATGCTGCTCGCCGAGGTGACGGCCGCCTTTTACGATTATGAGCGAGCGCTGATGGCGGACGATCTCGCCGCGCTCGACAGGCTGTTCCACGATGCGTCCACGACCAACCGCTACGGCATTGGGGAAACGCTTTATGGAATAGAGGAAATTCGGGCGTTCCGCGCGCGACGCGGCGGCTCCCCACCGCGCCTTCTCGGGCGCGTCGCAATCACCGTTTACGGCGATCGCTTTGCGACAGCCGACGCCGAGTTCGAACGCGAGGGCGGGGGAGCCCCCGGTCGCCAGACACAAAGCTGGGTCAAATTTGCCGACGGCTGGAAGGTCGTTTCGGCGCACGTCAGCCTTCAGGGAAGCATATCATGACCGCGCTTTTCGAACATAGTCCGTGGGTGGAGGAGCGCGCGGATAGCCAGCCGTCCTCTGGCGACCGCCATGCCGATCTGATGGCCGTGGTCGACGCGGCTTCCGAAGCGGAGAAGCTCGCGCTCATTCGCGCGCACCCCGAACTCGCGGACCGGGCGGTTATCGGTGGTACATTGACCGAGGCATCGGCCGCCGAGCAGGCGTCCGCCGGGCTCGACCGGCTGCTTCCTAGCGAATTCGTGCGGTTTCAGTCTCTCAATTCAGCTTATCGCAACCGATTCG
>NZ_DASWTD010000513.1:0-5804 GCF_036402335.1 Sphingopyxis sp.
CGACGGCTCGATCTGACTGCCAGATAGCCAAGGCCGGCCATGACGATCAGCAAGGCGCCCTGCGCCGCCGCGAAGGGCGGTTCGGTACCGCTCGGGGCGAGCGCGTTGAGCGCGGGCACTTTCAGGAACGACTGCACCACCAGCACGAACATATTGAGATAGAGCGCCAGCGTGGCGGTGATCGCATAGACCGCCGCGGCGCGGCCGGCGAGCTTGCGGCGATAATATGCGGTGAAGGTCGCGATGAGGAGCAGCGTCGAGAGGATGCCGAAGCCGAGCGCGGGGGTGAAGGCGACGATCGGGAAGAGGAAACCCGTGAGGCTGGTCAGCAGCGTCGCCCAGAGGAAGATATCGGTCGTGCGGCGGAGGAGACGGCCGCGCGCGAAGGCGGGAAGGGCGATGAGGCCCGCCGCGATGGCGATCAGGCTGATCGCGACATGGAGCGCGGTGAACTGCGATATGGTGAGGCCGAGGATCATGATCTTTACTCCCTGTTGAAGGGGCGACGGCCTGGCCGCCGCCCGCGCATCGATCAGCTGTTGATGAAGTCGAGGAGGTCGGCGTTGAAGCGGTCCTGCTCGGTGACGGTGAGGCCGTGGCTGCCGCCTTCATAGACCTTGAGCACTGCTTGGCTGACAATCTTGACGGTCGAGAGCGCCGCGGCGCCGATCGGCACGATCTGGTCGTCGTCGCCGTGGAGGACGAGCGTCGGCTTGTCGAACTTCTTGAGGTCTTCGTTGAAGTCGCTTTCCGAAAAGGCGCGGATGCTGTCGAGCAGGCCCTTGAGGCCGCCGTTCATGCCCTGCCGCACGAATTCGTCGCGCACCGCCTCGCTGACCACCGCGCCGTCGCGGTTATAGCCGTAGAAAGGCAGGGTCAGGTCCTTGAAGAATTGCGGCCGGTTGTCGAACGTGCCCTTGCGGATGCCGTCGAAGACGTCGAGCGGCAGGCCGCCCGGGTTGGCTTCGGTCTTGAGCATCAGCGGGGGGACAGCGCCGATGAGGGCGACCTTGGCGACGCGGCTCGTGCCGTGACGGCCGATATAGCGGGTGACTTCGCCGCCGCCGGTCGAGTGGCCGACGAGGATGACGTCCTTGAGGTCAAGCTGTTCGATCAGTTCGGCGAGATCGTCGGCGTACTGGTCCATGGTGTTATTGTCCCAGACCTGATCCGAGCGGCCATGGCTGCGGCGATCGTGGGCGATGGTGCGGAAGCCCTGGTTCGCGAAGAAGACCATCTGGGCGTCCCAGGCGTCGGCACTGAGCGGCCAACCGTGCGAGAAGACGATCGGCTGGGCATCCTTCGGACCCCAGTCCTTGAAGAAGATGTTCGTGCCGTCGCTGGTGGTGATCGTGGTCATGATATGGTTCCTTTCGTTTCGAGAAGGGCGGGTGTCCGTCCCGGTGAAACAACAGATACGGCGATGCGTGCTTGATCGGGATTGGCGGACACGACATTATCCGGGCCGATTCCGACAATTGAGCGATTTGGGGAGCCGTCATGCCGAAGTTGAAGGTGCCGGACGCCGCCGATGTGCCACTCGTCGAGGTCGGGATGATGACCTATCCCGACTGCCAGATGGGCATGGTGCACGGGATCACCGACCTGTTCGACGTCGCGGGACGCTTTGCCGTCGATCATGGCCGACGTCCGATCCGCGCCAGCCATTGGCGGCTGGAGCCGGGCGGGGGTTTTGCGCGCTGGTACGACAGCCATCCCGATGAAGCGGCAGGCAATTCGCCGGCGGTGCTGATCGCGCCGGGCAGTCTGCACAAGCTGCTCGAGCCCGGCGAGGTCGAGCCCTATGCCCGCTGGCTGCTCGACCGGCATGCGCAGGGCGCGGTGCTGGCGTCGAATTGCGGCGGGGCGTTCGCGCTGGCGGCGACGGGATTGCTGGCCGGGCGGCCCGCGACGACGCACTGGTATTTCGCCGAGGAGTTCAGGGTACGCTTTCCCGACGTGCGGATGGAGGCCGACCGGATGGTGGTCGACGACGGCGATATCGTCACCGCCGGCGGGCTGATGGCGTGGACCGACCTTGGCCTGCGCATCGTCGAACGATTGCTGGGGCCGACGGTGATGATGGAGACCGCGCGCTTCCTGCTGATCGACCCGTCGGGACGCGAGCAGAAGAATTATGCGAGCTTCGCCCCGAAACTCAACCATGGCGACGAGGCGATCCTGAAGGTTCAGCACTGGCTGCAGGCCCGCGGCGCGGGGCCGGTTTCGGTCGCCGAGATGGCAAGCGAGGCGCGGATGGAGGAGCGCACCTTCCAGCGCCGGTTCAAGGCCGCAACGGGTATGACCCCGGTCGAATATGTCCAGCATCTGCGCGTCGGCAAGGCCCGCGAACTGCTGGAATTCACGCGGCGCACGGTCGACCAGATCGCCTGGTCGGTGGGGTATGAGGACGCCGCGGCGTTCCGCAAATTATTCCATCGCATCACCGGCCTGTCCCCCAATGAATATCGCCAGCGCTTTTCGACCCCGCAGTCGCTGGCCGAGGTTGCGTGACGATCCGGATCGCGACGATCGGGGCCGAGGCGCAGCCGCTCGTCATCCTCGACGATTTCGCGCCCGACGCCGATGCGCTTCGCGGCCATGCCGCCGCCGCCGATTTCGTTCCGGCCCTCAATCATTACCCCGGCGTCCGCGCCGCGCTGCCGCCATCCTATCTCGCCGCGCAGCTTCCCCTCATCGCCGCGGCGGCCGCCGAAGCCTTTGGCCGGACGGGGCGGGTGACGGTGATCGACGCGAGTTTCTCGATCGTCTCGACCCCCGCCGATGCGCTCACCATTGCGCAGCGGCTGCCGCATATCGATGCCTTCACCCCCGACCGTATCGCGCTTGTCCATTACCTGTCCCCCGAAGGCGGCGACGGCACCGCGTTCTACCGCCATCGGGCGACGGGGTTCGAGACGGTGGACGAAGCGCGGCGCGACATCTTCTTTCGCCATCTCGATACCGAATTGCGCCACCGCGGCCCGCCGCCGCCCGGTTATGTCTGCGGCGACACGCCGCTGTTCGAATGCATCCGCAGCGAGCCGGCGCGCTACAACCGCGCGCTCCTCTACCGCAGCAGCAACCTCCACAGCGGCGCAATCGGCCCCGACGCCGGCCTGTCCCCCGATCCGGGCGCGGGGCGGCTGACGGTGACCGCCTTCCTTTCGATCGGCTGACGACGTATCGCCGCAATTCTGCCACGGCTGCGCGGTATCCAGAGGCCATTGTTTCATTACGGGACAACGGTTTATCGCAGACCGGTGTAAGATCGCCGGCGAACACCCTAAGGGCGCCCGCGCCTTTCTTTCGACGATGGATACAACGCCGTGGCTTTTTCTTCGACCCGCATCCTGCTTCCTGCCGCACTCGCCGCGACCGCCATCGTCGCTCCCGTGCTGGCGCAATCGGGCCCGATCACCGGGATCGACGCGCTGCGCGAATGGAATCTCGTCGTGCTCGGCAACCTCGATTCCTCGTCTGAAGTCGAGGGGCGGACCTTCGTCGGCGGCAACCTGACCGGCAATTCGTCGAACTATGGCATCCGCGCCACGACCTCGGCGAACGGCCAGCCGGGGCTGACCGTCGTCGGCAACGTCAACGGCGGCCACAAGAATCTCAACAACGGGTCGGGCGCGGTCGTCGGCGGCAATGTGACGAGCGGTTTCAACCTCAACGGCCCGAACCAGACGGTCAAGGTCGGCGGGATGATCAACAACACCAACGTCAACCAGAACACCGTCATCTCGAACCTCGACCGCAGCGATCCGGGCTTCGGGCTCGCGCTGCAGCAGCAGAAGGCCGACCTCAAGAGCAGCATGGCGAGCCTGTCGTTCGACATGGGCACGCTCGCGGCGAACAGCCAGCTCACCGTGCAGGGCAACCGCGGCACCTTCAACGCGCAGCCGAATGCACAGGGGCTGGCGGTGTTCAACATCACCGCCGCCGACCTCGACAAGATCGGCGAGATCCAGTTCAACCTGAACGGCGCCGACACCGCGATCGTCAACGTCAGCGGCCGGACGGTGAACCTCAACGACAATTTCCTCGGCGGCACCAACAACCTTGGCGAGAATGTCATCTGGAACTTCCCCGATGCCGAGGATCTGACGCTGTCGACGGCCTGGGGCGGGTCGGTGCTCGCGCCGCTCGCCGATGCCGAGACGCGCAATTATATCCAGGGATCGGGCGTCTTCGGCAACCTCAAGCAGAATGGCGAGATGCATATCGGCACCTTCAAGGGCGGTTATGTGACCCCGCCGTCGGGCGGCACCTCGACCGGCGGCGGGACCAGCTCGGGCGGCGACGGATCGTCGAGCGGCGGCGCGGTGCCGGTGCCCGAACCCGGCATGTTCGGGCTGTTCGGGCTGGGCGTCGGCGGGCTGATCCTGTGGCGCCGCCGCCGCGCGAAGCGCGATACGGGTGGGCAGGCCGAAGGCTAATAGCCGCCCTGCGCTCCCGGTGGACGGTAGAAGCGGTGGCGGGTGACCGCGCCGTCGATGATGTGACCGCGCAGGCGGAGGCGCATTTCTTCGGCGCCGGCGGGTGTCGTGCAGATCAGGCGGGTGCCGCCTGCCGGGAGCGGCTCGATCGCGCTGATGCTGACGCCCTGCGACAGGCAGATTTGCTTCACCTCGGCTTCCGGGAGCGCGAGGTTCATCGCGCGGCTCATTCGAAGCCCCGACCGCGTGGCGAGTCCTTGTCGGGCGCCGAGGCGCGGATCGCGGTCGCGACCCGATCATAGCCGCTGTCGCTGGCAGTGGCGATGGCGAGCGGGCGGCCGCCGAGCTCCGGATTTTCGGCGTTGAGGAAAGCGATCGCAGGGTCGCGCCCGCCCATCGTCAGGAAGGCGAGCTGGCTGATGTCGCCCTGCCGCCGCGCGTCGTCGCGAGCAAGCGGGGTGCGCTTCTTGCGAAAGAAGCTGTTCGACCGCGTCTTCGGGGTTTCGCCGGGCGGCGACGGGGATTCGACGGGGCTGGTTGCAGGCTTCATGGACGCGGCTCCTCTTGCGTAAGCGGGAGCGCCGAATGTCTCTCAGCCGCGGCGGCCTACAGGAAGTGCGTGCCGCGGTACCGGGTATATGGGGGCGCGCGCCGCGGATTGTAAGGACGCCGGGCGGCGGAGCCGAAGAGGCGGCTTCGCCTCCTGGCGCAGCGGCGCTATTTACCTGGCGGCGATGGTGTCGGGGAAATAGGTTTCGAGGCCGCGGCGCGCCCGATATTCCTCGATACGTTTCGCATAATAGCGACGCAGGTCAAAGTTTGCAGTGCGGAGGCCGGCTCGCCTTGCCGCCGCTCTTTCCATCAACGCCATCTGGTGATGGTAGAAAAGCTGGTTCATATCCATGATATTTCTCCGGAAGGCGGGGAAGCCGGGCGATTGGCGATCGCCCGTTCGAAATGGTCGGTCAATGTCGCCGCGTCCGCGCCGCCGGATCAATTCTCCGGCGCTTCTTCCCCGGTATCGTTGGCGGCGACGACGCGCTCGGTCCGCTCGGCGCGCGCATTTTCGGTGCGGGTGAGCTTGTCGGCCATCGCCTGCCAGGCGGCCGCGGCCCGCATGTTGCGGTCGCGGACCTGGGTCAGGAGCGACGCCGCGGCCTCGCTCCTGCACTTTTCGGCCTGCGACAGATAGAAATCCAGATTGGCCGACATGCGTGCGTTCCTCGGGTTCGGGTCAATCGACCATGTCGGCGATGAGGCGCCGGAGTTCGGACCGCGACAGCGTCGGACGCCGGCGCCGCGGCGTGGTGGCCGCCATGGCCTTCCCGGCCAGCGGCAGCGCGGGCAGGGCAGGGAAAATCG
>NZ_DASWTD010000514.1:0-16668 GCF_036402335.1 Sphingopyxis sp.
CGCTCGAGCTCAAGGACGCCAAGACCAAGGCGCTCGCCGGCCAGCTCGGCAAGCTCGAACTCGGCAATCGCGCACTCTTCATCGACGGTGATGCAGTGCACGAAAGCTTCGCCATGGCGTCGGCCAACCTCATCGGCATCAACGCGATGCCGGCCGCGGGTGCCAACGTCTATGACATTTTGCGCGCCGATACGCTGGTTCTGACCCGCGCCGGCCTCGAAAAGCTGGAGGCACGCTTCAATGGCTAAGGCAAAAACAGTCGACGCGCGTCACTATGACGTGATCCTCGCTCCGGTGATCACCGAAAAGTCGACGCTGCTCAGCGAAAATGACGCGGTGGTGTTCAAGGTCGCGAACGACGCGACCAAACCCGCCATCAAGGCCGCCGTCGAGGCGCTGTTCGATGTCAAGGTGCTCAGCGTGAACACGCTCGTCACCAAGGGCAAGACCAAGCGCTGGAAGGGCAAGCCCTACACCCGCAGCGACGTGAAGAAGGCGATCGTTCGTCTGGCCGAAGGCCAGTCGATCGACGTCACGACCGGCGTCTGATTGTAGGAAGAGGCAGAGAAAATGGCACTTAAATCCTATAATCCGACCAGCCCCGCGCAGCGCGGCCTGATCCTCGTCGACAAATCGTCGCTGTGGAAGGGCAAGCCCGTCAAGGCGCTGACCGAAGGCAAGCGCAAGACCGGTGGCCGCAACAACAAGGGTCATGTGACCTCGCGCGGCATCGCCGGCGGCCACAAGCAGAAGTACCGCTTCATCGACTTCAAGCGTCGCAAGTGGGACATGCCGGCTACCGTCGAGCGTCTGGAATATGATCCCAACCGCACGGCATTCATCGCGCTCGTCAAGTATGAAGACGGTGAGCAGACCTATATCCTGGCGCCGCAGCGTCTGGCCGTTGGCGACACCGTCGTCGCGGGCAAGAAGACCGACGTAAAGCCGGGCAATGCGATGGAACTGTCGCAGATGCCCGTCGGCACGATCGTCCACAATATCGAGATGAAGCCGGGCAAGGGCGGCCAGATCGCCCGTTCGGCCGGCACCTATGCACAGGTCGTCGGTCGTGACCGCGGCCTCGTGATCGTGCGTCTCGGTTCGGGCGAGCAGCGTTACATTCGCGGCGAGTGCATGGGCACGGTCGGTGCGGTGTCGAACCCCGACAACCAGAACACCAACCTCGGCAAGGCCGGTCGTGGCCGCTGGCTCGGCAAGCGCCCGCTGACGCGCGGCGTTGCGAAGAACCCGGTCGATCACCCGCACGGCGGCGGCGAAGGCCGTACCTCGGGCGGCCGTCACCCGGTGACCCCGTGGGGCAAGCCGACGAAGGGTGCGCGTACGCGCCACAACAAGTCGACCGACAAGATGATCATCCGGTCGCGTCACGCGAAGAAGAAGAGGTAAGCCATGGCTCGCTCGGTCTGGAAGGGTCCGTTTGTGGACCTCCATCTGCTCAAGAAAGCCGAAACGGCCCAGGAAGGCAGCAGCTCTGCGCCTATCAAAACCTGGTCGCGCCGGTCCACCATCCTGCCGCAGTTCGTGGGGCTGACCTTCAACGTCTACAACGGCCGCAAGTTCGTGCCGGTGTCGGTGAACGAAGACATGGTCGGCATGAAGCTGGGTGAATTTGCGCCGACGCGCTTCTTCCCCGGGCACGCTGCCGACAAGAAGGGCAAACGCTAATGGGCAAGGAAAAGTCCCCCCGCCGCGTTGCGGATAATGAAGCGTTGTCCGTGGGCACGCAGATCCGCGGTTCGGCGCAGAAGCTGAACCTCGTTGCCGCGCTGATCCGCGGCCGCAAGGTCGAAGACGCGATGAACATCCTCACCTTCTCGAAGAAGGCGATGGCTGTCGACGTGCGCAAGGTTCTCGCCAGCGCCGTCGCCAACGCGGAAAACAACCACAACCTCGACGTTGATGCGCTCGTCATCAAGGAAGCGAGCGTGGGCAAGTCGATCTCGATGAAGCGCTGGCACGCACGTGGCCGCGGCAAGTCGACCCGGATCGTCAAGCCGTTCAGCCGCATCCGTATTGTCGTGCGCGAACAGGAAGAAGAGGCGTAAGATGGGCCAGAAGAGCAATCCGATCGGCCTGCGCCTGCAGGTCAACCGCACCTGGGACAGCCGCTGGTTCGCCGAAGGCCAGGACTATGGCCGCATGCTGGTCGAGGATCTGAAGATCCGTCAGTATGTGTTCAAGAACCTGCCGCAGGCCGCGATCTCGAAGGTCGTGATCGAGCGTCCGGCCAAGCTGTGCCGCGTGTCGATCTATGCCGCCCGTCCGGGCGTCATCATCGGCAAGAAGGGCGCGGACATCGAAAAGCTGCGCAAGAAGCTCGGTGAACTGACGGGCAGCGACGTGTCGCTGAACATCGTCGAAATCCGTAAGCCCGAAGTCGACGCCAAGCTCGTCGGCCAGGGCATTGCCGACCAGCTCGAACGCCGCGTCGCGTTCCGTCGCGCCATGAAGCGCGCGGTTCAGTCGGCGATGCGTCTGGGCGCCGAAGGCATCCGCATCAACTGCGCCGGCCGTCTCGGCGGCGCGGAAATCGCACGTACCGAATGGTACCGCGAGGGCCGGGTGCCGCTTCACACGCTGCGCGCCAATGTCGACTATGCCGAATCGACCGCGCACACCGCCTATGGCGTGTGCGGGATCAAGGTGTGGATCTTCAAGGGCGAGATTCTCGGCCACGACCCGATGGCGACCGACCGTCTGATGCTCGACGCACAGACGACCGGCGTCCGTCCGGCTCGTGAAGATCGCCGCTAAGGACTGCTGACATGCTGCAACCGAAAAAAACCAAGTTCCGCAAGGCTTTCAAGGGCCGCATCCATGGCAATGCCAAGGGTGGGACCAGCCTGAACTTCGGCTCCTACGGGCTGAAGGCGATGGAACCCGAGCGGATCACCGCACGCCAGATCGAAGCGGCTCGCCGTGCGATCAGCCGCGCGATCAAGCGTCAGGGCCGTTTGTGGATCCGCATCTTCCCCGACGTCCCCGTGTCGTCGAAGCCTGCCGAAGTCCGTATGGGTAAGGGCAAGGGTTCGCCGGAATTCTGGGCCGCGCGCGTGAAGCCGGGTCGCATCCTGTTCGAACTCGACGGCGTTCCCGGCCCCGTGGCCGCGCTGGCGTTCGAACGCGCCGCGATGAAGCTGCCGATCAAGACGAAGGTGATCGCCCGTCTCGGCGACACCTCGCACCTGGAGGGCTAAGGACATGGCCAAGACCGAAGATTTCAAGGCCAAGACCGACGACCAGCTCGCCGAACAGCTTGGCGAACTGAAGCGCGAGGCATTCAACCTCCGCTTCCAGGCGGCCACCGGCCAGCTTGAAAAAGCGTCGCGCGTCAAGGAAGTGCGGCGCTCGATCGCCCGCATCAAGACGCAGCAGACCGAGCGCACGCGCTCGGCCGCGAAGTAAGGAGACTATCGATGCCGAAGCGCATTCTGACCGGTACGGTGGTGTCCGACAAGGGCGACAAGACCGTCGTGGTGAAGGTCGAACGGAAGGTGAAGCACCCTCTGTACGGCAAGATCATCCGCCGTTCGAAAAAATATCACGCCCACGATGAGGACAACGCCATCAAGGCCGGCGAAACCGTCCGCATCGAGGAAACGAAGCCGATTTCGAAGCTGAAGACGTGGAAGGTGCTCGACAAGGTCGACACCCACAGCAAGCCCAAGACGGCTGCTGACGCCTGAGCTGATTTTCACGGAACCGCCGGGGCATCCCGGTAGGCCAAAAAAGAAGGAAATGCATCGATGATCCAGATGCAGTCACAATTGGAAGTCGCTGACAACAGCGGTGCCAAGCGCGTCCAGTGCATCAAGGTGCTCGGCGGGTCGAAGCGTCGCACCGCCGGCGTCGGCGACGTTATCGTCGTGTCGATCAAGGAAGCCCAGCCGCGCGGCAAGGTGAAGAAGGGTGACGTGCATCGCGCCGTTATCGTTCGCACCGCCAAGGACGTGCGCCGTGCCGATGGCTCGGTGATCCGTTTCGACAGCAACGCTGCCGTGCTCGTCAACAAGAACGAAGAGCCCATCGGCACTCGTATCTTCGGCCCCGTCGTCCGCGAACTGCGCGGCCGCGGCTATATGAAGATCATCAGCCTGGCGCCGGAGGTCCTCTAACCATGGCGAACAAGATCAAGAAGGGCGACACGGTTGTCATCCTGTCCGGCAAGGACAAGGGCAAGACCGGTGAAGTGACGCAGAGCCTGCCGAAAGACGGCAAGGTCGTCGTCGCGGGCGTCAACATCATCACACGCCACCGCAAGCCGAGCCAGACCAACCCGCAGGGTGGCCTGGAACGCAAGGAAGCGCCGCTGTTCGCAAGCAAGGTTGCGCTCGCCGATCCCAAGACCGGCAAGCCGACGCGCGTTCGTTTTGAAACCAAGGACGGCAAGAAGGTCCGCGTGGCCGTGAAGTCCGGGGAGACGATCAATGGCTGACAACTACACCCCGCGCATGCGCAAGCGCTATGACGATGTGATCGTCAAGGCGATGACCGAGAAGTTCGGTTACAAGAATGCGATGGAAGTGCCGAAGATCGAAAAGATCGTGCTCAACATGGGCGTCGGCGAAGCCACGCAGGACAAGAAGAAGGTCGAATCGGCCGCGGCCGAGATGGAACTCATCGCCGGCCAGAAGCCCGTCGTGACCAAGGCGAAGAAGTCGATCGCACAGTTCAAGCTGCGCGAAGGCATGCCGATCGGCTGCAAGGTGACCCTGCGCCGCGAACGCATGTACGAATTCCTCGATCGCCTGATCACGATCGCAATGCCGCGCATCCGCGACTTTCGCGGCGTGTCGGCGACCAGCTTCGACGGCCGCGGCAACTATGCCATGGGCCTGAAAGAGCAGATCATCTTCCCCGAGATCAACTATGACCGCATCGACCAGGTGCGCGGCATGGACGTGATCGTCACCACCACCGCCCGTACGGACGACGAAGCCCGCGAACTGCTCAAGCTGTTCGGCTTCCCCTTCCCGATCGAAGCGCAGGAAAAGGAAGCCGCCTGATCCCTCGGGATCTGGCAGGCTCTTTCAAGAAGGAAAGAGAACTTAAGTCATGGCGAAACTGAGTTCGACGAACAAGAATGAGCGTCGCAAGCAGCTGGTGAAGAAGTACGCCGGCCGTTATGCGAAGCTGAAGGCGATTGCAGCGGACACCTCGCTCGACGATGGCGAGCGTCTGATCGCGCGCCTCAAGATGGCGGAAATCCCGCGCAACGGTAACCCGACCCGAATCCGCAATCGCTGCGAGATGACCGGTCGTCCGCGCGCATATTATCGCAAGTTCCGGCTTTGCCGCATCCAGCTCCGCGATCTGGCCAACAAGGGCCTGATCCCCGGCGTTGTGAAGTCGAGCTGGTAAGGAAGACGCAAGATGGCAATGACCGATCCTCTGGGTGATATGCTCACCCGCATCCGCAACGGCCAGACGGCGAAGAAGGACAGCGTCCTGACGCCGGCTTCGACGCTGCGCGTCCGTGTTCTCGATGTTCTCCAGCGCGAGGGCTATATCCGCGGCTACAGCGAAGAAGCGCTGGGTGCCAAGGGCCAGCACAAGGGCATCCGCATCGAGCTGAAATATTTCGAAGGGCAGCCGGCGATCCGCCATGTGGCGCGCGTTTCGAAGCCGGGCCGCCGCGTCTATTCGGGTTCGAAAGAACTGCCGATCATCCGCAATGGCCTGGGCATCACCATCGTGTCGACCCCGCGCGGCGTCCTGTCGGACGCCGAAGCCCGCGAGCATAATGTCGGCGGCGAAGTGCTGGCGGAGGTGTTCTGATGTCGCGCATTGGTAAAAAGGCAGTGGGTATCCCCAGTGGCGTCACCGCCGCGATCGACGGCGGCCAGCTGTCGGTCAAGGGCCCGAAGGGCACGCTCGCGATGCCGCTTTCCGACCTCATCAACTATGAAGTCGCCGAAGGCAGCATCTCGGTCCAGCCCGCCAACAGCACCCGCGAAGCTCGCGCTTTCTGGGGCATGCAGCGCACGCTGGTCCAGAACCTGATCACGGGCGTGACCGAAGGCTTCACCAAGGTCCTCGAGATCACCGGTGTCGGCTATCGCGCCAACTCGCAGGGCAAGACGCTCAAGCTGCAGCTCGGCTACAGCCATGATGTCGATTTCGCGGTGCCCGAAGGCATCGAGATCAAGACGCCGGATAATACGACGATCGAGATCAGCGGCATCGACAAGCAGAAAGTCGGCCAGGTCGCGGCGGAAATCCGCCGTTGGCGCAAGCCCGAACCCTATAAGGGCAAGGGCATCAAATATCGCGGCGAGTACATCTTCCGCAAAGAAGGCAAGAAGAAGTAAGCCATGGCACATCTTACCCCTTTCCAGAAACGCCGTCAGCGCGTTCGTACCGCCCTCCGTCAGCGCGCCGCTGGCCGTGCCCGCCTGTCGGTGCACCGTTCGGGCCGTCACATCTATGCTCAGCTCATCGATGACGCTGCCGGGCAAACGCTCGCTTCGGCTTCGACGCTCGACAAGGATGTCCGCGGCAAGACCGGCGCGACCACGGCTGCTGCTGCCGATGTCGGCAAGCGGCTCGCCGCTGCTGCAAAGAAGGCGGGCGTGACGCAGGTCGTGTTCGACCGCGGCGGTTTCCTGTTCCACGGGCGCATCAAGGCGCTGGCCGACGCGGCTCGCGAAGGCGGATTGGAGTTCTAATATGGCTGACGAAGTACAGAACGTCGAAGGCGCTCCCGAAGCAGCCCCCACCGATGGCCAGGCTCCGCGCCGCGGCCGTGGCGGCGGCCGCGATGGCGGACGTGGCGGACGTGACGGTGGCCGTGGCCGCCGCGACGACCGTCGCCCGCGCGACGAAGAGGGTGGCGAAGAGCTGATCGAAAAGCTCGTCCACATCAACCGCGTCTCGAAGACCGTGAAGGGCGGCAAGCGCTTCGGTTTCGCCGCGCTCGTCGTCGTTGGCGACGGCAAGGGCCGTGCCGGTTTCGGTCATGGCAAGGCACGCGAAGTGCCCGAAGCGATTTCGAAGGCGACCGCTGCCGCGAAGAAGGCGATGATTCGCGTTCCGCTGCGCGATGGCCGCACGCTGCATCATGATGGCCGCGGCCATTTCGGTGCCGGCAATGTGACGCTGCGTTCGGCGCCCGCCGGTACCGGCATCATCGCCGGTGGTCCGATGCGCGCCGTGTTCGAATCGCTGGGCGTTGCCGACGTGGTGACCAAGTCGGTCGGCACCTCGAACCCCTACAACATGATCCGCGCGACCTTCGAGGCGCTCGGTGAACAGACCAGCCCGAAGTCGGTCGCGCAGCGTCGCGGCAAGAAGGTTTCGGACCTGATCAAGCGTGGCGGTGCGTCCGACCGCGCAGCCGAGGCCGAAGCCGCGGCGGTGACGGAGTAAGACCATGGCTGACAAGAAGATCAAGATCCGCCAGATCGGTTCGCCGATCCGTCGTCCCAAGGGCCAGCGCGCCATCTTGACCGGCCTCGGCTTGGGCAAGATGAACCGCGAGGTCGAACTGGTCGACACCCCGGAAGTGCGCGGAATGATCCGCAAGCTTCCGCACATGGTGGAAGTCATCGAGGGCTGAAAGCCATGAAGCTCTACCGCCTGTTGACCGGTCCCGACGACAGCGCCTTTTGTGCGCGGGTCGAAGGGCTGCTCAACCGGGGGTGGCAGCTTCACGGTAGCCCGTCGATCACCAGTGTCGATGGCCGCGGCTATGTCGCCCAGGCTATCGTGATGGAAAAGGCCGGGGCTTATCCCGGCTTTCAGCCATCGAGTGAAATCGAACCGGACTAAGCCAAAAAGACAAAGTGGCTTTTGGTCCTCAGCGCGACCACAGCGAAAGCGAGTGCAAAACCATGACTATCAAGCTTAACGAACTTCGTGACAACGATGGCGCCCGCAAGGGCCGGATGCGCGTCGGACGCGGCATCGGCTCTGGCAAGGGCAAGACCGCCGGTCGCGGCCAGAAGGGCCAGAAGGCCCGCAGCGGCGTCGCGATCAACGGCTTTGAGGGCGGCCAGATGCCGCTCCACATGCGGATCCCGAAGCGCGGCTTCAACAACATCTTCGGCAAGGATTTTGCCATCGTCAATCTGGGCATGATCCAGAAGCTGGTCGACGAGAAGAAGCTCGACGCCAAGGCAACGGTCGATCACGCCGCGCTCAAGGCTGCTGGTGTTGCCCGTGGCGGCAAGGACGGCGTCCGCCTCCTCGCCAAGGGTGAACTCACCACCAAGCTGACCTTCGCAGTCGCCGGCGCGTCGAAGGGCGCGATCGAAGCGGTCGAAAAGGCCGGCGGCAAGGTCGAACTGCCCGAACCCAAGGCTGAAGGCGAAGGCAAAAAGGCCAAGCGCAAGGCCGAAGCGGCAGCCAAGAAGGCGTAATGCACCTGGGGGCGGGTCGGCGATGGGTCGATCCGCCCCCGACGCATCTGAATTCGGGCCTTTCCCCTTGCGCTTCGTGACCTCCGAACGCACATAGGCGCCGGGTCGCGGGGGGCGCGGTCCGTCACTGAGGAAAGATACCATGGCCTCTCGTGCCGACCAGCTTGCTTCCAATCTGAACTTTTCGAAGTTCGGTCAGGCGACCGAACTCAAGAACCGCATCTGGTTCACGATCGGTGCGCTGATCGTTTTCCGCTTCCTGTCGTTCGTGCCGCTGCCGGGGGTCGACCCCGTTGCGCTGGCGTCGCTCTACAGCCAGGCGGCGTCGGGCGGCGTCCTCGACATCTTCAACACCTTCTCGGGCGGCAGCCTCGAGCGTATGAGCATCATCGCGCTCGGCGTCATGCCCTATATCACGGCCTCGATCGTCGTGCAGCTGGCGGCGGCGCTGTCGCCGAGCCTGGCCGCGCTCAAGAAAGAGGGCGAGAGCGGGCGCAAGAAGCTCAACCAATATACGCGCTACGGTACCGTCGCGCTGACCGCAATCCAGGGCTATTTCATCGCAGTCGGGCTCGAATCGCTCGGCGCGACGCAGGGTATCGCCGCGGTCGTCGACCCCGGCATGATGTTCCGCATCGGCGCCGTCATCAGCATTGTCGGCGGCACGCTGTTCCTGATGTGGCTCGGCGAACAGATCACCAGCCGCGGTATCGGCAACGGCGTATCGCTGATCATCATGGCGGGCATCCTTGCCCAGCTGCCGCGCAGCTTTGCCCAGATGTTCACGCAGGTCCGCGAAGGCTCGATGGGCGGCGGTACGATCCTCGCCGTCATCGGCGGCGCGATCGTCATCATCGCTTTCATCAGCTTCATGGAACGCGCCCAGCGCCGCGTGCTCGTGCAATATCCGAAGCGCGCGACCCAGCGCGGCGTGATGCAGGCCGACCGCAGCCATCTGCCGCTCAAGGTCAACACCGCGGGCGTGATCCCGCCGATCTTCGCCTCGTCGCTGTTGCTGATGCCGCTGACCGTCACCCAGATGATGGGCCAGAATGTCCAGGGCGACACCGCGACCGGTGACTTCCTGATTACGCTCAACCAGTATCTGGCGCACGGCCAGCCGCTGTACATGGCGCTCTATGCCGCGGGTATCATCTTCTTCTGCTTCTTCTACGTCGCCGTCGTCTTCAATCCCGAAGAGACCGCCGACAATCTGAAGCGCCAGAACGGCTTCATCCCCGGCATCCGCCCGGGCAAGAATACCGCCGCCTATCTCGACCATGTGCTGACGCGCATCACCGTGATCGGCGCGGCCTATCTGGCGGCAATCTGCCTGGTCCCCGAATATTTCATCGCCGGATCGGGCTTGCCGTTCCAGCTCGGCGGCACCAGCCTGCTGATCATCGTCAACGTGACGATCGACACGATCAGCCAGATCCAGAGCCACATGCTCGCGCATCAATATGGCGACCTCATCAAGAAGGCCAAATTGAAGGGAGGCGTTGCGCGGCGCTGATGCGCCCGCTACGCCAATCCGCGCCAGAGGGTTAGGGCAGGAAACAGGGGCCTCCATGACGCTGAATATCATTTTGCTGGGTCCGCCGGGAGCGGGCAAGGGAACGCAGGCCGTGCGGCTGGAAGAAGAGCATGGCATGGTCCAGCTCTCGACCGGCGACATGCTGCGCGCTGCGGTCAAGGCGGGCACGCCGATCGGGCTGCAGGCGAAAGCGGTGATGGACGCGGGCGAGCTCGTTTCGGACGAGATCGTCTCGGGCCTGATCGGCGAACGGCTCGACCAGCTTGGCAGCGACGTTTCGGTGATTTTCGACGGCTATCCGCGCACCGCGACGCAGGCCGAGGCGCTCGACGGCATCTTGTCGGCGCGCGGCCGCAAGCTCGACCATGTGATCGAACTGCAGGTCGAGGAAGACGCGCTCGTCGACCGCATCACCGGCCGCTTCAGCTGCGCCAAATGCGGCGCCGGCTATCATGATCGCTACAAGCTGCCCAAGGTGGACAATGTTTGCGACGTTTGCGGCAGCACCGAATTCAAGCGCCGTCCCGACGACAATGAGGAAACGGTGCGCACGCGCATGGCCGAATATCGCGCCAAGACCGCGCCGATCCTGCCGATCTACGAGGCGCGGGGGATTGTGACGCATGTCGACGGCATGGCGCCGATCGACGAAGTCAACGACGCGATCGAAACGATCCTCGCGACTGCCCGCTAGCCAGTTTCCCCGGCGCCGGTTATTGAGGCGCCAGGGGGGACAGGCTGATGGCAATTTCGGGATATTTCGCAGGTGTAGTGCTTGCAGGCGCAATGGCCTTTGCCCCCGCGGCGAAGGCCAAGGTTGTCGACCAGAGCGAAGCGGGTTTCACCGTCGCGCATACGGCGCAGGTCGCCGCGACCCCCGCCGACGTCTGGAAAATGCTTCGCATACCGCAGACTTGGTGGTCGAAGGACCATAGCTGGTCGGGCGACGCTGCGAACTTCTGGCTCGATTCGCAGGCGGGAGGCTGTTTCTGCGAGAAATTGCCCGACACCGGATCGGGGGTTGGCAGCGTCCAGCACGCGCGCATCCTGTTTTCGAAACCGAACCAGATGCTTCGCCTGTCGGGCGCCTTCGGTCCACTGCAGGGCGAAGCGCTGACGGGCACGCTGACAATCCAGATCAAGGAAACCCCGACGGGTAGCGCGCTGCGCTTCGATTATGTCGTCGGCGGCTATATGCGCTTCAAGGTTGGCGAGATCGCGCCCGCGGTCGACAAGGTGATCGGCGAGCAATTGCTCGGGCTTGCCAACGCGCTCGGTGGCGCGTTGCCGCCGACACGCGACGAAAAGGCAGCCGCCGCCGGGAAAAAGCCCGAAGCAGACGCGCCGCCGGCAAAGGAAGAGGCGAGGGACGAGCCGGGGCTCGATGCCGCTGTCGCCGATCTGGTCGCCGAAGAACCGAAAACCGCGCCCGACGAACGCCGCTAGGCGTCGGGCTTTCCGCGCAACTTGGCGAGCGCCGCGAACGGTCCCGCAGCTTCCTCGGTGAGTACGCCCTTCTCGGCGAGGATGCGGTTGGCATCGGGATGGCGCGGGAAGGGATCGAGCGCGAGCGAGAGCGTCTGCACCGCCGCTTCGCCCAGATCGATCCGGTCGCCCTCAAGCGGCAGCAGATCCAGATCGTCGCTGCTGATTTCGATTTCTTCGTCCTCGCCGACGGGCGCATCGACATCGCGCAGAAAGCGCAGGTCAAAGGGTTCGGCGAGGGTAGCGGGAACCGGCAGATCGGTCGCCGCGCAATGCTGGACGACGTCGGCTCGAACCTCGCCCTTCGCGCCAATGCCGCCGGCGATAGCGCGGATTTCGGCCGTGACGATAAAGCGGTCGAGCGCCGCGAGCCCCAGTCTTCCGGCAATTTGCGTCCGTGCGTCTGCGTCGGCTTCGACCGAGACAGCGCGGCCGTGAGCGGCATCCGCCAGCGTGAAAACAAGCGAAAATTCAGGGGTGCCGCTCAAGCTGCCGCTCCGGGAAGCCGATCGACGCCGACGAGATCGGACACCGGGATGGCGCCGAGCGCTGCACGCAGCGCCGCCACTTCGCGCATCACATGGTCCAGCCCCGCCGCGGCGGGCGCGTTGCCGCGCCACAGGTTGCGGACGAGCGCCGCACGCAGTTCGTCCGATCCGTCGCTGGCGCGATAGGCGCCCAGCCGGCCGCCGAGTGCGCTCATCATCCGCCCCACCTGCTTGCCGACGACCATGTCGCCGAAGCCGATCTGGCGCATCTGTCCGTCCATGTCGTTGACGAACAATTCGGTGAGATGAACGCCCGCGACGCCCTGTTCGGGGTCGGCGTCGATGCGATGCAGGACGAGCGCCATCACCAGGCTGATCATGTCGAACCGGCCATCGAGCGTGTCGGGGACCGTGCCCTCGGCATACCAGTGCGGCGCGCGTGCGGCGGCGACGACGGCATCCCACAGCGGGCGGCGCGCCTCGCGCGGATCGGGATCGGGGCGAAAATATTTGTGGAGCGAAATCATGCTTTCCGCTTAGGCGCATTCGCGTCATCGGAAAAGAGGTGCCAACGCTCGCCCGGCCTGCGGCTCCGGTCAGCTTGTGGCAAGCTTTGCCGCGGCACAAGCGGCTTGTGCGTGCTCACCGCTTGCGGTTAAGAGGCGCGGGGAGACAGCGCCAACCGCCGGGACAAGCGGCGGACAGGCGCAACGGAGATATTTGATGCCGAATTCGATCCTTTCGTTACCAGCCCCGCGGGCGCGCCTCGTCGCCCTCGGCCTTGCCGTCGCAATTGCCACCAGTGGCTGCGCGCAGCTCAAGGGACGGCAGGGCTATGTCGTCGACCCGCTGCTCACCGAATCGATCACCCCGGGCGTCGATAACCGCGAATCGGTGGAAAAGACGCTCGGCCGCCCGACTTTCGTCGGCCAGTTCAGCGACAATGAATATTATTATGTGTCGCGCGAAACGCGTCAGCTTGCCTTTGCAAAGCCACGTCCGGTGGGGCAGCAGGTGCTACGCGTTCGGTTCGATCCCGCTGGCAATGTCGCCGCGGTCGATCGTACCGGCCTCGAGCTGGTGAGCAAGATCAGTCCCAATGGTGACAAGACGCCGACGCTGGGCCGCCATCGCAGCTTCTTCGAGGACATCTTCGGCAACATCGGCGCGGTTGGCGCTCCCGGCGCTCCGACCCGGTAAGTCTCTCTGTTTCGGTTGTGCTGAAGTGCACGGCACCGGCCGGCTCCCCATCCGGCCTCCCCCGAGATAGTAACCTGGGAAGGCCGGGCGGAGAGCCGTATCTGGCGTCGGCCGGATAACTTATTGCGCGATCCCGCCTGCTGCGAGCACCGCGAGCGTAACGAGGTCCGATGCGGTCGACGCCATCGTCGCGACCTGCACCGGATTTTCCATGCCGACGAGCATCGGGCCGATCACCGCGCCGCCGCCCAGTTCGCGCAGCAGCTTCGCCGACAGGTTCGCCGACTGCAGCCCCGGCATGATCAGCACGTTCGCGGGTCCCGACAGGCGGCAGAAGGGATAATTCTTCATCACCTTCTCGTTCAGTGCCACGTCGGGCGCCATTTCGCCTTCATATTCGAAGCCGGGTTTCCGCTGGTCGAGGATCGCTACTGCCTCGCGGATGCTGTCGAGCCAGCTCCCCTCGGGATTGCCGAAGGTCGAATAGGAGAGGAAGGCGACGCGCGGTTCGTGGCCCATGCGTCGTGCGACCTGCGCGGTGCGTTCGGCGATATCGGCGAGCATTTCGGCGGTCGGCCGCTCGTTGACCGTCGTGTCGGCCATGAAGATGGTGTGATGCTGGTCGACGAGGACATGGATGCCGAACGGCGTCTTGCCCTCGGCATGATCGATCACGCGCCGGATTTCACGCATCGACTGCGAATAGGTGCGCGTCGTGCCCGTGATCATCGCATCGCCGAGCCCCATCTTGAGCAGCAGCGAGCCGAAGATGTTGCGGTCGCGGTTGACCATGCGTTCGACGTCGCGGCGAAGGTACCCACGCCGTTGCAGTCGTTCGTAGAGCATGTCGACCATCTGCGGCACGTGCGGCGAATTGACGCTGTTGTGGACTTCATAGCTTTCGGGATCGGCAACGCCCATCGCGCGCAGCTTGTCGTGCAACCCCTCGCGCCCGACCAGCACCGGTGTACCATAGCCGCCATCGCGGAACTGGATCGCCGCGCGCAGCACGACTTCCTCCTCGCCCTCGGCAAAGACGACGCGCTTCGGATTGTTGCGTGCCGCTTCATAGGCGAGCGTAAGGACCGACGTCGTCGGATTGAGCCGTGCGCGGAGCCGGGTGCGATATTCGTCGAGGTTCTCGATCGGGCGCTGCGCGACGCCGGTCTGCATCGCCGCCTCGGCGACCGCCGCAGGCACGATTTCCATCAGACGCGGATCGAAGGGGGACGGGATGATATATTCGGGGCCAAAGCTCGATGCGCGTCCGCCATATGCCGCGGCGACTTCCTCGGGAACCTGCTGACGCGCGAGGTCGGCGATCGCATAGGCGGCTGCGATCTTCATTTCCTCGTTGATCGCGGTCGCATGGACGTCGAGCGCGCCGCGAAAGATGAAGGGGAAGCAGAGGACATTGTTGACCTGGTTCGGATAGTCCGACCGCCCCGTCGCGATGATGGCATCGGGCCGCGCCGCGCGCGCGTCGGGCGGCGAGATCTCGGGGTCGGGATTCGCCATCGCGAAGATGATCGGCGCCGGCGCCATGTCCTTGACCATCTCGGGCTTCAGCGCGCCGGCGGCCGACAGGCCGAGGAACACGTCGGCGCCGACGAGCGCCTCGGTCAGGTCGCGCGCCTCGGTCGGCACTGCGTGCGCCGATTTCCACTGGTCCATGCCGTCGGTGCGGCCCTGCCAGATCGTGCCCTTGCGGTCGCACATGATGACATTTTCGTGCCGGACGCCCATCGCCTTGATGAGGGCGGTGCACGCGATCGCGGCGGCACCCGCGCCGTTGACGACGACCTTCACCGTCGAAAGGTCGCGGCCGGTGAGGTAACAGGCGTTGATCAACCCCGCCGCGGTGATGATCGCGGTGCCGTGTTGGTCGTCATGGAACACCGGGATGTTCATGCGTTCCTTCAGCGCCGCTTCGATGATGAAGCAGTTCGGCGCGGCAATATCTTCGAGATTGATGCCGCCAAAGCTCGGCGCGAGCAATTCGACCGCCTCGATGAAGCGTTGCGGATCTTCGGTGTCGACCTCGAGGTCGATCGAATCGACGTCGGCAAAGCGCTTGAACAGTACCGCCTTGCCTTCCATCACCGGCTTCGAGGCGAGCGCGCCGAGGTTGCCGAGCCCGAGGATCGCAGTGCCGTTCGAAATCACCGCGACCAGATTGCCCTTGATCGTATAGTCATAGGCCTTGGCAGGATCTTCGGCGATCGCGTTGACCGGCACCGCGACGCCCGGCGAATAGGCGAGGCTGAGGTCGCGCTGCGTCGCCATCGGTTTCGACGCGACGATCTCGATTTTCCCGGGCCGTCCATATTCGTGGTAAAGCAGGGCCTCGCGGTCCGAAAATTGCACCTTGCTGCCACTGTCCATCATTTATCCTCTCATATGATCCACAAGATGCGCGCCCGAGCCCATTCCCTAGCGTCGGCTTGGCGAAATGGAACCGCGAATCGCGCCGCGCCTTGCCACAGGCCCATATCCGTCCCTAAGCATGTGGCATGCCTGTTACCGCCCGCACCGCTGCCAATTCGAACGCGCCGTCGCCGCCTGCTGCCACGCCGATGATGGCGCAATATTGGTCGCTCAAGGCCAACGCAGGCGACTGTCTGCTCTTTTATCGCATGGGCGATTTCTTCGAACTTTTCTTCGACGACGCCAAAGCGGCGGCGGCGACGCTCGACATCGCACTGACGTCGCGCGGCGAACATGGCGGCGAGCCGGTGCCGATGTGCGGGGTGCCTGTACACGCTGCCGAATCCTATCTCGCGCGCCTGATTCGCGCCGGGCACCGCGTGGCGATTGCCGAACAGGTCGAAAGCCCCGCCGAGGCAAAGGCTCGGGGCGGGTCGAAGGCGCTCGTCGCACGCGACATCGTGCGGTTCGTGACGGCGGGCACGCTGACCGAGGAAAGCCTGCTCGAAGGACGCAGCGCGAACCGGCTCGCCGCACTCGCCCAGGTGGGCAGCGACGGCGAGGTAGCGATTGCCGCCGCCGATATCTCGACCGGGCGTTTCGAGGTGGTCGCGGTGCGCCGCGACCAGGTCGATGCCGAGCTGGCGCGCCTTGCACCGTCGGAGCTTCTCGTCAGCGAAGCGACGGGCGAGGTTCCGGCCTGGATCGCGCGCCAGATCGTCCGGCGCCCGCCGGGCGATTTTTCGAGCACTGCGGCGCAGAAACGACTCGAAAATTTCTTCGGTGTCCAGACGCTCGACGGATTCGGCGCTTTCTCGCGCGGCGAAATCGCCGCGATGGGCGCGCTTGTCGCCTATCTCGACCATGTCGGCACCGGAGGGCCGACGTTCCTTCAGCCGCCCGTGCGCCATCTGGCATCGGGCCGGATGGCGATCGACGCCGCGACGCGCGAGAGCCTCGAACTCGTTCGCACGATGGCGGGTGCGCGCGAGGGCAGCCTGCTCGGCACGATCGACCGCACTGTCACCGCGGCGGGCGCGCGTCTGCTCGCCGACGATCTCGCGAGCCCGCTCACCGACAAGGATGCGATCCTCGACCGGCTCGATCTCGTCGATGGCCTCGCGCGCGATGCTTTGTGGCGCGGCGAGCT
>NZ_DASWTD010000515.1:0-3418 GCF_036402335.1 Sphingopyxis sp.
CTACCTGGCCGCGCTGCGTGGAAGCGCGCTGCCGGGTGAGGGCGACGATATGGACAAGGGCGCGCTTGCCGACGCGAGCCAGTTCGCGGCGCGCGCTGCGCTCGACCGCGCTGCGGAAACGCCGTCGCTGCTGCTCGAACCGATCGCCGCCGACGGCACCGACCGCCGCATGCGGCTCGCTATCATCAACGACGACATGCCCTTCCTCGTCGATTCGACCTCGCAAGCCGTCGCGGCACAGGGGCTTGCGGTTCACCGCATCCTGCATCCCGTTGTTGCAGTGAAGCGCGATGCCAGCGGGCATTTGCAGGAAGCCGGTGAAGGCGGGACGCGCGAATCGGTCATCTATATGGAGCTCGAGCGCGGCGATGCGCGCGCGCGCCGGCGCCTGCTCGACGGGCTTGAGGCGGCGCTGCGCGACGTGCGCGCCGCGGTGCGCGACTGGCGCGCGATGCGCGCCGCAATGCTTGCCGATGCCGCGATGCGCGTCGAGGGTGAAGCCGCCGAATTGCTCCGCTGGTTCGAAGGCGGAGCGATGACCCAGCTTGGCCATGAATGGCGCACCCGCGATGGCAAGGTTCAGGAACCGCTTGGCATCAGCGAGAGTGCCGATGGCCAGCTGCTGTCGCCCGCCGCGCTCGAAGCCGCCTTCGCCTGGTTCGACCAGGGCGGAACGGCACCGCTGCTGATCAAGTCGAACCGTCTGTCGGCGGTGCACCGCCGCGTATTGCTTGACCTTGTCATCGTCCCCGAAGGCAAGGGCAAGAAGATCGAGCGGCTGTCGATCCACGCGGGCCTCTGGACCAGTGCCGCGCTCTCGACCCCGCCGGCGAAGGTGCCGGTGCTGCGCGCACAGCTCGACGCGCTGATGGCGAAATTCGGTTTCGATCCGACGGGCCATGCGGGCAAGGCGCTCGCGCACGCGCTGACCGCGCTACCGCACGACCTGCTGATCGCGTTCGACGCGGCGTCGCTCGAAGAGCTGGTGCTGACCTCGATGTCGATTACCGACCGGCCGCGGCCGAAGGTGGTGACGGTGCAGAGCGCGCTTGGCCGCCACCTGTTCGCCTTCGTCTGGCTGCCACGTGACGAGGTTTCGACCGGTCGCCGCATCGCGGTCGAGGCGCTGTTGGTGCGCGAGGCGAAGGCGGGGGTCATTGGCTGGACGATGGTGCTCGAAGACGGCGGCGCCGCCCTGCTGCGCTACACGCTCGACCTGCGCAGCGGCGGCGTCGTGCCCGATACCGAAACACTCAATGCACAGCTCGAACAGATGGTTCGCGGCTGGCAGCCGGAGGTTGAAGCGGCGCTCGCGAAGCGCGGCGATCCCGGCCGTGCGGCGGCGCTCGCGGCGCGCTTTGCGCCGACCTTCCCCCCCAACTACCGCAACCTCTACAACCCCGAGGAAGCCGCGCGCGACATCTTGCGCCTGCGCGACCTCGACGCCGCGAATCCGCGCAGCGTCCGGCTTGCGCGCAAGAGCCTCGATGGCGACGACCGGTTGCGGCTCAAGGTCTATAGCGCCGCCGGGCCGATGGCCTTGTCCGACGTCGTCCCCGCGCTCGAACATTTCGGTTTCGAGGTTCTCGAGGAAATCCCGACCGCACTGCAGAGTCGCGCCTCAGGCGTCGAGGGCGAGGACGAGCCGTCGATCGTAATCCACGATTTCACGCTTCGCCTGCCCGCCAATGTCGACGAACTCGCGCTGCTTCCTTATGCCGAGACGCTCGAAGGCGCGATCGCTGCTGTTCTGGACGGCCGCGCCGAAAATGACGCGTTCAACGAACTCGTGCTCACCAACCAGACCGACCCGCGCGCGATCGTCTGGCTGCGTGCGTGGTTCCGCTACCTGCGCCAGGGCGGTTCGGCCTATGGCATGGACACGGTCGTCAGCGCGCTGCGCCATGCGCCGAAGCTGACGGCAGCGCTGATCGAACGTTTCCGTGCGCTCCACGATCCGAAGGCGCGCGATGCAAAACGCGCCGAAGCGCTTGGCGCCGAAATCCTCGCCGATTTCGCCGACATCAAGTCGATCGACGAAGATCGCATCCTCCGCCTCTTCCACGCCGTGATTGGCGCGACGCTGCGTACCAATGCCTTTGCGCCCGCGGCCGAAGAAGCCTTGGCGTTCAAGATCGATTCCAGCCTCGTTCCGGGCTTGCCCAAACCGCTGCCCTGGCGCGAAGTGTGGGTCTATTCGCCGCGCGTCGAGGGCATCCACCTGCGTGCCGGTCCGGTCGCACGCGGGGGGCTCCGCTGGTCCGACCGCCGCGACGACTTCCGCACCGAAATCCTCGGGCTGATGAAGGCGCAGCGCGTCAAGAACGCCGTGATCGTGCCGACCGGCGCAAAGGGCGGCTTCTATCCCAAGGCGCTGCCCGACGTGTCGCTCGACCGCGATGCGTGGTTCGCCGAGGGGACCGAATGCTACCGCATCTTCATCCGCTCGCTTTTGTCGATCACCGACAATCTGGTCGCGGGCAAGGTCGTGCATCCGAAGGGCGTCGTGATCCACGACGGCGACGATCCCTATTTCGTCGTTGCCGCCGACAAGGGCACTGCGACCTTCTCCGACGTCGCCAACGCGCTCGCGATGGAGCGCGACTTCTGGCTTGGCGATGCTTTCGCGAGCGGCGGGTCGAAGGGCTATGACCACAAGGCGATGGGCATCACCGCCAAGGGTGCGTGGCTTTCGGTCCAGCGTCACTTCGCCGAAATGGGCGTCGATGTGCAGACCGACACGATCCGCGTCGCCGGCTGCGGCGACATGTCGGGCGACGTGTTCGGCAACGGCATGCTGCTGTCGAAGGCGATCCAGCTCGTCGCGGCATTCGACCACCGCCACATCTTCCTCGACCCCAATCCCGATCCGGCGAAGAGCTGGAAGGAACGCGAGCGGATGTTCAACCTGCCGCGGTCGAGCTGGGCGGATTATAACGAGAAGCTGATCTCGAAGGGCGGCGGCATCTTCCCGCGCAGCCAGAAGAGCATTCCCCTGACCCCCGAGGTGCAGGCGCTGCTCGGCTTGTCAGTGTCTGAAATCGACCCAAGCTCGCTGATTTCGGCGATCCTGAAGGCGCCGGTCGACCTGCTGTGGTTTGGCGGTATCGGCACCTATGTAAAGGCTGCAGCCCAGAATAATGCCGAGGTCGGCGACCCCGCGAACGACGCGCTGCGCGTCGATGCCGAGGATCTGCGCGTCAAGGCAGTCGGCGAGGGGGCGAATCTCGGTACAACGCAGGCGGCGCGCATCGCCTTCGCGGCGAAGGGCGGACGCATCAACACCGACTTCATCGACAACAGCGCGGGCGTCGACTGCTCGGATAATGAGGTCAATATCAAGATCGCGCTGAACCGCGAGATGGCCGAAGGGCGCCTGTCGCAGGACGACCGCGACGCGCTGCTCGTGCGCATGACC
>NZ_DASWTD010000516.1:0-7524 GCF_036402335.1 Sphingopyxis sp.
CCCCGCTCAAGGTCCTTGGCGAAATCACGCATTGGACCAGATTGACGCCCGAAGCCCTGCAGATGTGGAGAGAGCGACTGGCCGCGCTGCGCTCGGACGAACGAGCCGAAATCGTCAACTGATGTGCACCGACCAGCGCCCCGTCCCGTTGCGCGCCTGGATCGCCAAAAAAGGATGGTTGCAAACCGCCACTGAGCAGCGGGCCCTGTCCGGCTTATCTGCCGCCGAACCGCCAGCGTAGCAGCGGACGCGCGAGCAAAAGCCCCGCGAGAAACCCGCCGACATGCGCCCAGACCGCGATCGAGCCAAAACCGCCGCCGCCGGCAAAACCGATGAGCAGCTGGACGCCGATCCATGCCGCGGCGAGCCATAGTGCGCGAACCCAGTGGCCGGGAATCGGACCGATCGCCGGCGCTTTGCTGCGGCTGAAGATCAGCGCGAATACCGCGATCACCGCCGAAATCGCGCCGCTGGCGCCGATCATGGGCACCGCCGACGCCGGATCGGCCAGAAACTGCGCGAGTGCGCCGCCATAAGCGCCTGCGACGAGCAGCACCGCCATCGCCTTCGCGCCCAGCGGCGCCTCGAGCTGGCGGCCGATGAACAGCAGGACAAGCATGTTGAAGACGATGTGCAGCACCCCGCCGTGCAGAAAGGCGGACGATAGCGGGGTCAGCACGAAGGGGACCATCGTCCCCGGCGGCAGGATCAGCTCGCTGCCGAAACGCGCAGGGATGAACCCTGCGCGCACGATCGCATCGACCTGGAATCCGGTGATCGAAAGGAGCACGAAGACGACGACGCAGACGAGCGCATAGCCCGTAACGAGCGGTGCATCCTGCGGCTTCATCGTCCCCGCCCCGTCAGATGAATTCGATTTTCTTCACCAGATAATATTTATCGCCGGCGGGCACGGTGACTTCAATCTCGTCCTCGACACGGCGGCCGATCAGCGCGCGGCCGAGCGGCGAATTATAGCTGATCTTGCCGTCCTTGGCGTCGGCTTCGGCCTGGCCGACGATCTGGTAACGCACGGGCTTGTCGTCCTCGTCGGCGAGCGTGACGGTGGCGCCGAACACGATGCGGTCGCCCGACAGCGTCGTCGGGTCGATGACCTGGGCGCGCGAGAGGCGGTCCTCGAGGTCGCCGATCGTCGCTTCGACCTGGCCCTGGCGCTCCTTGGCGGCGTGATATTCGGCATTTTCCGAAAGGTCGCCATGCGCGCGCGCTTCCTCGATCGCATCGACGATCAACGGTCGCTCGGCTTTGAGGGTCGCGAGTTGCGCGTTCAACTTCTCATAGCCTTCTGCCAGCATCGGCACCTTTTCAACGCTTGCCATTATCCTGTTGTCCTTCGTCAATAATCCAGCGCCAGCGAAACTTCGCCGGGCGGCTGCGCCGCTATTCCGTAATGTCGGGGAGGTGGAGCGGTACCTTCAATAATAGTCCTGAAGCGGCTTCACTTCAAGACTGTGCGCGCGCAAAGCCCCGATCGCCTGCGTCGCCGCATCGCTTGCCGCAGCCGTTGTATAATAGGCGATATCGGCGGCGAGCGCCGAGGCGCGGATCGACTGCGAATCCTGCAGGCTCTGCCAGCCTTCGGTGGTGTTGAAGATCAGCTGCACGTCGCCGTCCTTGATCCGGTCGACGATATGCGGACGGCCTTCGGCGACCTTGTTGACGCGCTCGACGTCGATCCCCTGCCCCGCCAGATAATCGGCGGTGCCGCCGGTCGCGATCACCTTCCAGCCCCAATCGGTCAGCTGCTTGACCGCGCCGATGATGCGCGGCTTGTCGCTGTCCTTGACCGATACGAAGACGCGCCCCGTGGTCGGCAGGCGGTCGCCTGCCCCCAGCTGCGCCTTCGCGAAAGCAAGGTTGAAATTGCGATCGATCCCCATGACTTCGCCGGTGGACTTCATCTCGGGCGACAGCACGGGATCGGTGCCGGGGAAGCGCGCGAAGGGGAACACGGCTTCCTTCACCGCGACATGCGCGATGTCGCGGTTGATCTTCGGCAGGTCGGCGAGCTTCTCGCCCGCCATCACGCGCGCCGCGATCTTGGCGATCGGCGAGCCCACCGCCTTCGCGACGAAGGGCACGGTGCGGCTGGCGCGCGGGTTGACCTCGATCAGATAGACTTCGTCGCCCTTGACCGCGAACTGGATGTTCATGAGGCCAAGGACGCCCAGCGCACGCGCGAGCGCATCGGCCTGCCGCTCGATTTCGGCGACGATATGCGGCGGCAGGCTGTAGGGCGGGATCGAGCAGGCGCTGTCGCCCGAATGGACGCCGGCTTCCTCGATATGCTGCAGCACGCCCGCAACGACGACATCGGTTCCGTCGCACAGCGCATCGACGTCGACCTCGATCGCGTCGCGCAGATAGCGGTCGATCAGCACCGGCGAGTCGCCCGACACCTGCACCGCGGTCTCGATATAATTTTCGAGCTGCGCCTGGTCGTCGACGATCTCCATCGCGCGGCCGCCCAGCACATAGGACGGGCGCGTCAGCACCGGATAACCGATACGCGCCGCGACCGCGACGGCTTCCTCGCGGCTGCGCGCGATGCCATTTTCGGGCTGCTTGAGGCCCAGCTTGTTGACCAGCGCTGCGAAGCGCTCGCGATCTTCGGCGAGGTCGATCGCGTCGGGCGAGGTGCCGAGGATCGGGATGCCCGCCTCCGCCAGCGCCTGCGCGAGCTTGAGCGGCGTCTGCCCGCCGAACTGCACGATCACGCCGACGAGTTCGCCCTTCGACATTTCGACGTGCAGGATTTCGAGCACATCCTCGGCCGTCAGCGGCTCGAAATAGAGGCGATCCGATGTGTCATAGTCAGTCGACACCGTCTCCGGATTGCAGTTGATCATGATCGTTTCATAACCCGCTTCCTCCAGCGCGAAGCAGGCATGGCAGCAGCAATAATCGAATTCGATCCCTTGCCCGATCCGGTTCGGACCGCCGCCGAGGATGACGACCTTCCGGCGGTCGCTCGGGTTCGCCTCATTTTCGGGTTCGCCAAAGGTCGGGGCTTCGTAGGTCGAATAGAGGTACGGCGTTTGCGCCTGGAACTCCGCCGCGCAGGTGTCGATCGTCTTGAACACCGGCCGTACGCCGAGCTTGTGGCGCAGCGCGCGCACTTCGGCTTCGGTCACGCCGCCGGTCATCGCTTTGACCGCTTCGTGGATCAGCCCGCTGCCACGCGCGGTCGCGCGCTTCGATCCGGGGCGGAGGTTCGCCGACTGGAGCGCCAGATAGGCAAGGCGCTTGTCGGAGAAGCCCATGGCTTTGAGCTTGCGCAGCCCGTCGGCGTCGCGCGGCAGGCCGTTTTCGCACACATCCTGTTCGGCGGCGACGATCTCGGCAATGCGTTCGAGGAACCACATGTCGTAGCCCGCGACACGGTTGATGTCGGCGAGCGGCAGCCCTTCGCGGATCGCCTGCGCGGTGTTGAGCAGCCGGTCGGGGGTGCGCTGCGCCAGCTCGTTGCGAAGCTGGTCGTGGCTCGCGCCCTTGAGGCGGTCGACGAAGTTGAAGCCCGAGAGGCCGGTTTCGAGGCCGCGCAGCGCCTTCTGCAAGCTTTCATGGATGGTGCGACCGATCGCCATCACCTCGCCGACCGACTTCATTGCGGTCGACAGCGTCGCCTCGGCGCCCTTGAACTTTTCAAAGGCGAAGCGCGGGATCTTGGTGACGACATAGTCGATCGTCGGTTCGAACGACGCCGGGGTCACGCCGGTGATGTCGTTCATGATCTCGTCGAGCGTGTAGCCGACCGCGAGCTTCGCCGCGACCTTCGCGATCGGAAAGCCCGTCGCCTTCGACGCCAATGCCGACGAACGCGACACGCGCGGGTTCATCTCGATCACGATCAGACGGCCGTCCTTCGGATTGACCGCGAACTGGACGTTCGAACCGCCGGTTTCGACCCCGATCTCGCGCAGCACCGCGATGCTCGCGTTGCGCATGATCTGATATTCCTTGTCGGTCAGCGTCAGCGCCGGCGCGACGGTGATGCTGTCGCCAGTATGCACGCCCATCGGATCGACATTTTCGATCGAACAGATGATGATGCAATTGTCCTTGCGGTCGCGCACCACCTCCATCTCATATTCTTTCCAGCCGAGGAGCGATTCCTCGATCAGGACCTCGGTGGTCGGCGAGGCGATCAGCCCGCCGCGGACGATATGCTCGAATTCCTCGCGATTATACGCGATGCCGCCGCCGGTGCCGCCGAGCGTGAAGGACGGACGGATGATCGAGGGCAGCCCGGTGCGTTCGAGCACCGCGAATGCCTCGTCGAGCGTGTGCGCGACGCCGCTGCGCGCGCTTTCGAGCCCGATCTTGTCCATCGCGTCGCGGAACTTCTGCCGGTCCTCGGCCTTGTCGATCGCCTCGGCATCGGCGCCGATCATCTCGACGCCATATTTCGCCAGCGTGCCATCCTGCGCGAGCGCGAGCGCGGTGTTGAGCGCGGTCTGCCCGCCCATCGTCGGCAGCACCGCATCGGGGCGCTCCTTCGCGATGATCTTCGCGACGATCTCGGGCGTGATCGGCTCGACATAGGTGGCGTCGGCGAGGTCGGGATCGGTCATGATCGTCGCCGGGTTGGAGTTGACGAGGACGATCCGATAGCCCTCCTCCTTCAGCGCCTTGATCGCCTGCGTTCCCGAATAGTCGAACTCGCACGCCTGACCGATAACGATCGGGCCGGCGCCGATGACGAGGATGGATTGGATGTCGGTTCTTTTGGGCATTAAATCGCAAGCTTTTCGATGAGTACAGACCAGTCAGCTTCCGAAATTTCCGAAGGCTGAAACGCAAAGTTCCCCTGAACGGTGATAAAATGCGTAAGCGGATTTTTGATTTGGCGCTCCCTCACCGTGGGAAGAAGTTCCTTCATTTCGGCAACCGTCATTGACCGTGACGGGTTACCTAAAGGCTTGATACCGAAGGGCAACACCCAAGGATCAGCCCAAATATTGGAAACCATAGCTTCTGGATCGGGATGCGAGTAAACAACGAAGGGCGTCGTGTAGCAGCCCGTTTCGCTGCAATACAAAATCCCAAAAGAGCCGATCGGCATCTTAGCAGCTTTTGTTTGTCGGCCCTTATTGAAGGTCGGATTGTCAGACGCGCCAACGGCCCACCTACCAGCACCAATCCCAGCCCAAATGTTCGTCAGGCTGTCAGAAGCGAAGCCGTAGATCTTCACTTCAGCCCGCCCACAAACTTCTCGAACAGATAGAAGCTGTCCTGCGGCCCCGGGCTCGCCTCGGGATGATATTGCACGCTGAACGCGTTCTTCCCCGTGATTGCGATGCCGCAGTTCGATCCGTCGAACAGGCTCTTGTGCGTTTCGACCACGCCCGCGGGCAAGGTCGAGGCGTCGACCGCGAAGCCGTGGTTCATGCTTGTGATCTCGACCACGCCATCTTCCGCGCGCTGCACCGGATGGTTCGCGCCGCGGTGGCCCTGATGCATCTTCACGGTTTTCGCGCCCGCCGCGAGGCCGAGCATCTGGTGGCCGAGGCAGATGCCGAAGATCGGTATGTCGCGTGTCAGCAGCCCCTGGATCACCGGCACCGCATAGTCGCCCGTCGCCGCGGGGTCGCCGGGGCCGTTCGACAGGAACACGCCCGCGGGCTGGTGGCTGAGCACCTCGTCGAGGCTCGCGGTCGCGGGGACCACGGTGACGCGCGCACCGGCTTTCACGAGGTTGCGGAAGATATTGTCCTTCGCGCCATAGTCGATCGCGACGACATGCGGCCGCTCGCCGCCGTCCGCGGTCGCATAGCCATGCCCCAACGTCCACGCGCCACCGGTCCAGTCGCCGGTGTCGGTGCGGCTGACCGCCTTCGCAAGGTCCATGCCCTCGAGCCCCGCCCAGCCGCGCGCCATCGCCAGCAGTTCGTCGATGTCGAACTTGCCGTCCGCACTGTGCGCGATCACGCCGTTCGGCGCGCCCGCATCGCGGATGCGGCGCGTCAATGCGCGGGTGTCGATGCCCGCGAGCCCGATCACGCCCTGTTCGCTCATCCATTCGGGCAAGGTCTGGACGCTGCGAAAGTTGCTCGGCTGCGTCGGCAGCTCGCGCGTGATCGCGCCGAGCGCGCCGTGCACGCCGCGCTCCATATCCTCGGGGTTCGCGCCGACATTGCCGATATGCGGGAAGGTGAAGGTGACGATCTGCCCTGCATAAGAGGGATCGGTCAGGATTTCCTGATAGCCCGTCATCGACGTATTGAAACAAATCTCGCCTACCGCGGCGCCGCTCGCGCCATAGCCGATGCCCCACAGGATCGTGCCATCGGCAAGGACAAGGACGCCCGTCGCCCCGGAAGGCTGGGTTTTGGGCGCGACTTTAGGCGCCACTGGGGGGTTGGCAGGTGCCATTCAACATGCTCCGGACGGGGGGCTAAACGGCCGACCAAGTAGGAGGCAAAAAAGTGATTCACAAGCTATCGGATTCCGAAACTTGCCGCTAGAGAGGGCCTTTCCGAAATTTGCAGCGCATGGGGACACGCATGATTCGTGACGACATCAAGGCTGCGCAGGTCGCCGCGATGAAAGCCGGCGACAAGGCGCGGCTCGGCACCATCCGGCTGATGCTGGCCAAGATCAAGGACAAGGACATCGAGCTGCGCACCGGCACCGCGCCGGCCGACGACGATGTACTCGTCACCGACGTGCTCCAGAAAATGGTCAAGCAGCGCCGCGAGTCGATTGCCATGTACGAACAGGGCGGACGCCAGGAGCTCGCCGATATCGAGGCGGCCGAAGTCGTCGTGATCGAGGATTTCCTGCCTGCGCAGCTCTCCGACGATGATGCGATGGCCGCGATCAAGGCGATCGTGGTCGAACTCGGGGCGGAGAGCCTCAAGGATATGGGCAAGGTGATGGCGGCGGTGAAGGACCGGCTTGGCAGCCAGCTCGACATGAGCAAGGCGAGCGGGTGGGTGAAGGCGGCGTTGAGCTGATCCGCTAGCGGCGCTGCCCACCCCTAACCCCTCCCGCAAGCGGGAGGGCGCGACCTTGCTTCCCCCCTCCCGCTTGCGGGAGGGGTCGGGGGTGGGCATACCGCCCTATGATGGACGGACAGTTTCAGCCCCGCGACACGCCGCGAGCGAAGGAGTTGCGCAATGGCGCCACTCCGGCCGAGCGATGGCGCTGCCTGTCCGGTCGAAAAATCGGCGGCTGGAAATTCAGTCGGCAGATGCCTGTCGGCCCCTATTTCGCCGACTTTCTTTGCCGCGAAGCGCAATTGATAGTCGAACTCGATGGATACTCGCACGACATGCGCCAAGCCTATGACCAGCGCCGGGACCATTGGCTTGCCGAAAACCGATTTCGAGTCCTTCGTTTCACGAACAGTGACGCGATGGCGAACATCGAAGGCGTCGTGAGCGAGATCGAACGCACTCTTGGCCCGCTGCCCACCCCTAACCCCTCCCGCAAGCGGGAGGGGGACATATGAACTCGAAAGCAGCTCCTCTCCCCTCCCGCTTGCGGGAGGGGTCGGGG
>NZ_DASWTD010000517.1:0-5598 GCF_036402335.1 Sphingopyxis sp.
GATCCGGATTGACGACGCACATGTGCTGCTTCTTCTGACTCACGGCAAATACTCCTCCAATCCATTTTCAGGTACCCATTCACGCGATTTTTTGCTGCCGGCATCTTGAGATGAACGCGGGCGGTCGGTGGTAGGCGATCCCTACCCTCCCGATGCACGGGCCGGCTTGCCAAATTTTTTCCAAACTTCCGCATTACTCCGAATTATTTTTGAATATTTTGGCAAATCATGCCAGCATTGCCCAACGATACCCGATCATGTCAGGAGAATCTTCGATGCTCACTGAAGCAGACCTTCGCATCCTCAAGGTGATTCAAGCCGAAGGCCGGATCACCAATCAGGAACTCGCCAATCGCTGCGGCCTGTCGCCGTCGGCCTGCTTCGACCGGCTGAAGCGATTGCGCGAACAGGAATATATCCTCGGCTTCCATGCGCAGCTCGACCCGAACAAGCTCGACCGGTCGTTGCTGATCTTCATCGAGGTGTTGATGGACCGGACGACGGGCGACGTGTTCAAGGACTTCGCGGCGTCGGTATCGGTCATGCCCGAAATCCTCGAGTGCCACATGGTGGCGGGCGGATTCGACTATCTGATCAAGGTCCGCGTTCGCGATATGGCCGCCTATCGGACGTTCCTCGCCGACACGCTGGTCCACATGCCCGGCATCCGCGAAACGCGAACCTATGCCGTTCTCGAAGAGGTCAAGAATGTGACGAGCCTGCCGTTGTGACATCGAGCGGGCAGACCTTCTACTTCGGCTGTCCGGCCAAGCGGCTCTTGCGCGCGCCATAGGCCAGATAGATGGCGATCCCGATCAGGTTCCAGATCAGGAACCGGCTCTGCGTGATCGCCGGAAGGCTGAAAAACAGGTAGATGCAGCCGCCTATCGCGATCGGGCCGACCACCCAGGGCATCGGCGCGCGGAACACCCGCGGCAGGTCCGGCTGGCGGACACGGAGGATGATCAGGCAAAGGCCGACCGCGACGAACGCCGCCAAGGTCCCCGCATTCGCGAGTTCGGCGATTTCCGAGAGCGGGAAAAAGCCCGCGATCGCCGAGACCACGATCGCGGTGCCGATGGTGACCGCGACGGGCGTACCACGCCGGTTCAGCTGCCCCAGACGCTCGGGCAGCATCCGGTCGCGTGCCATCACGAAAAAGATGCGGCTTTGCCCGAACATGAAGGCGAGAATCACCGTCGGCAGCGCAACGACGGCCACGGCGCCGATCAGCGTCGCCACGCCCGGATGGCCCAACGTCCGCAAGACATGCGCGAGCGGTTCGCCCGAGTTCGAGAATTCGAGAAACGGCATCGCACCGATCGCGGCGGCGGCGACGAGGATATAGACGATCGTACAGACGACCATCGACCCGATGATCCCGATTTTGAGATCGCGTCCGGGGTTCTTCGCTTCCTCCGCAGCCGTCGACACTGCATCAAAGCCATAGAAGGCGAAGAAGATGATCGCCGCGGCCGCCATGACGCCGCGTACCTGTCCGTCGACTTCGTGCGCGGCGAAGCCGTAGGGCATGAAGAGTTTGAAATTTCCGGCGTCAAACGCCGGCAGGGTGAGCAGGATGAAGGCCGCGAGCGCGCCAAGCTTCAGCACGACGAGAATGGCGTTGACCGAGGCGCTTTCGCGCGTTCCGACCAGCAACATTCCGGCGACTCCTGCGACGATGAGGATCGCGGGAAGATTGATGATGCCCCCGGCGTGCGGCCCCGCCGCGAGCGCGAGCGGGACGTCGATGCCCGCCGCCTGCAGAAAGCCGACGGCATAGCCCGACCATCCGACGGCCACCGCCGCGCATACGACCGAATATTCGAGCACGAGGCTCCAGCCGATCACCCACGCGATGCCCTCGCCGATCACGGCATAGCTGTAGGTATAGGCGCTGCCCGAAACGGGCATCAACGTCGCGAGTTCGGCATATGCCAGCGCGGCACACACGCAAACCAGCCCTGCGACGATGAAGGCGATCAGGACCGCCGGTCCGGCGCGTTCGGCGCCGACGCCAATCAGCGTATATATTCCGGTGCCGACGATCGCCCCGACACCGAGGGCCACGAGATGCCCCCATCCCAGCGTCCGGTGCAGGCGCTGCGCTTCGTTCACGGCGGCGACCGTTTCGATCGATTTTCGGCGGGTAAAAAATGACATGGGAATCCCCTGCCCGACCATGGCGATGATCGGGATCAACATCCGGAAACCGGCGCCATGCCTGCCGCGATAGCGAAGGCAGGCGCCGGTATTTTTCGGAAAAACCGCTCGTTACTGGCCCAGTCTGGCCTTTTCGCTTTCGACCATCGTGGCGACGTCGGCGAGCAGTTGTTTGGCGTCGTAGACGATGCCGTCCTTGATCGTGAATTTCACCCCGCCAACGACTTCCTGCTTGTTGGTTTCGGAGTTCAGGCGCTGGAAGCCCGTGCCGTAGAGCGTCTTCAGATTCTGCAGCGGGTTTTCCGGAACGATGACGAGGTCGGCAAGCATGCCCGCCTTCACCGCACCGATCGGCGGTGTCTCACCGCGCGGCTCGTACAGCGTCTTGGCACCCATCATCGTCGCGGCGCGAATGACCTCGAGCGGGGAGAAGCCCGCTTCGCGCAGCAATTCCAGCTCTTCGACATAGGCGAAGCCATAGACTTTCCAGATGAAGCCGGAGTCGGTGCCGACCGTAACGCGGCCACCCATATTCTTGTAATCGTTTATCAATCGCATGAAGAGGCCGTAGAATTTCTTCCACGCAAATTCATTCTCGGTCGTCCAGTCGAAGAAATAGGAGCCGTGATTGTCGCGGGTCGACTGGAAATAATTCCAGAGCTGCGGTGTAGTATAGCGCGCATGCCAGTCGGCGTTGCGCGCGCGCATCAGATCGCGCGAGGCAGCGTAGATGTTGAAAGTCGGATCGAAGGTGACGTGGTTCGCCTTCTGCGCTTCCAGATATTCCTGCCACTGCTTCGTGCCGGGTCCGTTGACCTGATCCCAGATCTCCGCGACCTCGCCGAAGCGATGCTGCTCGTTGTTATAATCATATTGCGGCGGAAAATCCTGGATCGCCCGGTCCTTGAGCAGCGATTCCATATGCCCGTAATAATGGGTGATCGTGTTCAGTCCGGCGTCGCCTGCCTGGCGGCCGTTGAAATTGGCGACACCGATCTGGCTGAGATGCGCGGTCGTGCCGAGGCCGAGTTTCTTCGCCTCGTCGAGCGCCGCGGAGAAGACGTCGGGGGTCTCATTCTCGCGGTTGAAGAATTTGATCCCGTCGATGTTGTTCTTTGCGGCCCAGCGCACCCATTCGCGCGCCTTCAGCGGCGTATCGACCACACCGCCCGACCAGCCCGCGCCCAGCGTCTGATAGTTGAAGATGCGCGGCGCCGCGATCTCGTTGCGCGCCGAGCGATCCTTCTCGCGGCTGGCAACCGCAGGCGCTCCCAGCGGAACCCCGCGCACCGTAGTCACGCCGTGCGCGAGCCACAGCTTGTAGGCATAGCTGGCGTCGGGCGCCTTGTCGGCGCCGGGCAGGTGAACATGCATGTCGGTGAAGCCCGGGAGGACGTACATGCCCGTCGCGTCGATTTCATAATCGGCGTCGGTGGGCGCGCGATTGGCCGCGGACGGAAGCCCCGGCCAGCCCGCCTGCTTGATCGAGGAAATCTTGTTGCCCTCGACGACGATGTCGAAGCGGCCGCGCGGCGGGGCGCCGGTACCATCGATGATCGTCGCGTTGCGGATCACCATCTTGCGGAACGGCCCGGCGCCCTCGCCCGGCTTGCGCGCCGGCGCACCGGCGCTGACCGGGAAGACTTCCGCCGTCGCGGCCGGCTTTTTGTTGTCGGCCTGATGCGCGGTCGCCGGTACGGCGAGCAACGCCGCCGCCAGCGCGATTTTGGTTATCTTCAACTTCATTGGACCCGTTTCCCCGTTTCGATTGATCGTTTTTGCACTCATGCGGATCGATGGCCGGAGCGGCATTTGCGCCGCCGCTCCGGCTATCGCGTCAAGGCAGCGGAACGCCCTCTTCGGGAAGCCCCATCCGCCGCTTTTCGGACTTCACCATTTCGGCGACGTCGGCGAGCAGCTTTTTCGCGTCATAGACGATGCCGTCCTTGATTGTGTAGCTGACCCCGCCGACGCGCTCGAGCTTCTGCGTCTGTTCGTTGAGGCGCAGCGCCCCGGTGCCGTAAAGCGTCTTGAAGTTCTGGAGCGGATTTTCCTTCACCAGCACCATGTCGGCGAGCTTGCCGACGCGCACCGTGCCGATCGGCGGCGCGACATTGCCCTGGGGCTCGTAAAGGGTCAGCGCCCCGTTCAGCGTCGCGGCCTGCACGACCTGGGTGGGATTGAACCCGGCTTCCTGGAGCAGTTCGAGTTCCTCGACATAGCCGAAGCCATAGGTCTTGAAGATGAAGCCCGAGTCCGATCCGGTGGTCACGCGGCCGCCGATATTCTTGTAATCGTTCACCAGATGCATGAATTTCTTGTAGAAATTCCGCCACCGCACCTCTTTCTCGGTCGTCCAGTCGAAGAAATAGGAGCCGTGGTTTTCGCGCGACGACTGAAAGAAATTCCAGAGCTGCGGCATCGTATATTTGGCATGCCAGTCGGCATTGCGCGCGTGCATCAGATCGCGCGACGCCGCATAGATCGTCATCGTCGGATCGAAGGTGACGCCGTTCTTCTTCTGGCTTTCGAGATAGTCCTTCCACTCGTCGGTGCCGGGTTCGAAGCTTTCGCGATACAGGTTGGCGACGTTGCCGAAGCGATCCTGCTCGTCCATGTAGTTATAGCTCGGATCCCAGTTCTGGACCGGGCCTTCCTTCAGCAGCGATTCCATATGGCCATAGAAATGGGTGACGGTGCCGAGGCCCGTTTCGCCCGCATGCTTGGCGTCCATCCGCGCGACGCCGACCTGCGAAAGGTGCGCGACGGTCCCGATATGCTGCTTCTTCGCCTCGTCATAGATCGCCTCGAGGACTTCGGGCGGCTGGTTCGGATCGGCGGTCACCTTGATGCCGTCGATCCCGGCCTTGGCCGCCCAGCGCACCCATTCGCGTGCCTTTTCGGGCGTGTTCGTCACGCCGCCGGTCCAGCCGCGTCCCGATCCGGGGCGATGATAGGAATAGATGCGCGGAGCGGCGATTTCGTTTCGCGCCGAACGCGCCCGTTCGCTGAGCGCGATTTCGAAGGGCGCGAGATCGACGCCGCGCACCGAGGTGACGCCGTGCGCCAGCCACAGCTTGTACGAATAGCTGAGGTCGGGTGCCTTGTCGTCGCTCGATCCGTGAACGTGCATGTCGATGAAGCCGGGCAGCATGAACATGCCCGTCGCGTCGAGTTCATAGTCGGCATCGCGCGGCGCCCGCCCGGATACCAACGGCAGACCCGGCGTGCCGGCCGCCTCGATCGAGGTGATGATGTTGTTTTCGACGACCACGTCGACCGGCCCGCGCGGCGGCGCGCCGCTGCCGTCGATCAGCGTCACGCCGCGGATTACCATCTTGCGGAACGGCCCCGCGCCCTCGCCCGGCTGCCGGGCCGGTGCCGCGATGGCGCCTGCACGCGGTTTCACCGGCTCGGCGGCGGGCGCGGCGTTTT
>NZ_DASWTD010000518.1:0-2725 GCF_036402335.1 Sphingopyxis sp.
GGACATCTTCGCGCGCCTTCGCGGCATCTAGGCGCGTCAGTTTTACGCCGCCCTTCAGCGCCCCCATTTCGATCATCGCGTCGATCACGACCACGCCGCCTGCCCCGACATCGATTTCCAGTTCCGCCGGGCGCGCGAGCTTGGCCTTTGCCGTCGCGACATGCAGATGATGCGTCCCCGGTGCGACGTCGGCCATCAGCATCTGGCCCGACTTGATCTGACCTTTCGCGGAACCGTCGAGCGTCACATCCATGCCCTGCAGCGCCGCGACGAAGCCGCGGCGCGTGACATAGATGCGCGCCTTGCCTTCGGGCGCCTGCATCGTCCGGGCGTCGGCGGTTGCGGCGGTATCGCCCCTGGCACCGCCCTTGTTGCTCGACAGCGCCCAGAAGCAGAAAATGACGATGCCGCCGATCAGCAGGACCGAGAGGATCAGCAGGGTGCCGGGCGACATGCTCCGCGCGAGGGCCGGCCCCATCATCGCACCGAAAATGGCCGCGACGAAAATGAGGGTCAGCCACATTGCATTCTTGCTCATCTCGCTCTCCTGTTCGGGCGGCCCTGTCAGGCGGCCGGGTGAAACTCTCCTGTCGCGTCGTCCAGCAGGTGCAGCACACCGTCGCTGATCGCGAAAAAGGCGCCGCGCAGTTTCAATGTGCCGCGCCGGACCTTTTCCTGAATGCAGGGAAAAGTCATCAGATTGTCAAGGCTTACCCGGACAGCCGCAAGTTCCATCGCACGGCCCGCTTCGCGGTTATCGATGCTCGCATGTTCGCTGCGTACGCGTTCGCTCGCATCGTCGAGCATCGCGATCCAGTCGGCGATGAAGCCGCCCCGCCCCGGCTCTGCGCCCGCCATCGAACGGTGCAGCGCGGCGTGGCAGCCGCCGCACATGCCGTGGCCCATCACGACGATTTCCTCGACCTTCAGGAACTGGACCGCGAATTCGAGTGCCGCCGAGACGCCGTGACGTCCGGGCGTCGTCTCGAACGGCGGCACCAGCGCAGCAACGTTGCGGACGACGAAGATTTCGCCCGGATTCGTGTCGAAAATCTGCGATGGTTCGGACCGGCTGTCCGAGCAGGCGATCACCATCACCTTGGGCGATTGACCCTCGGCAAGCTGCCCCCAGCGTTCGCGTTGCTGCGCCCAACCGCCGTTACGGAAACGCCGGTAGCCCTCGATCATGTCTGTAAAGTGAGTCATGGAGGCGCCTTAGCATAGGTAGAGAGGTTGAGAAGAGCGACGTGCACGACTATGTGGGCCAAATGAACGCTCCCGCATCGCCCGCCCCGCAGCCAGCCGCCACTCCCAGCCAGCGCGCGCGCAAGCCCGACTGGATCCGCGTAAAGGCGCCGACCAGCCCCGGTTATGCCGAAACGCGCAAGCTGATGCGCGAGCTGGGCCTGCATACGGTGTGCGAGGAAGCCGCCTGCCCCAATATCGGCGAATGCTGGACGAAAAAGCATGCGACCGTGATGATCCTTGGCGACACCTGCACGCGCGCCTGCGCCTTCTGCAACGTCAAGACCGGGATGCCGCGCCCCGTCGACCTGCTTGAGCCCGAACATACCGCGATCGCCGCGGCGAAGATGGGGCTCAGCCACATCGTCATCACCTCGGTCGACCGCGATGACCTGCCCGACGGCGGTGCGAGCCAGTTCGTGAAGGTGATCCAGGCGCTGCGCCGCGAAACACCGCAGACAACGATCGAAATCCTGACGCCGGATTTCCGCAACAAGCCCGAAAGCGCGGTCGCGGCGATCGTCGATGCGCGGCCCGACGTCTATAACCATAATCTCGAAACCGTGCCGCGGCTCTATCCGACGATCCGCCCGGGTGCGCGCTATTATGCGTCGCTGCGCCTGCTCGAAAGCGTCAAGCGTCGCGATCCGTCGATCTTCACCAAATCGGGCGTGATGCTCGGCCTTGGTGAGGAGCGGATGGAGGTCCATCAGGTGATGGACGACATGCGCAGTGCCGACATCGATTTCATGACGATGGGGCAGTATCTCCAGCCGACGCCGAAGCACGCGAAGGTCATCGACTTCGTGACGCCACAGGCGTTCGACGCCTATGCGCAGATCGCGCGCGCCAAGGGTTTCCTTCAGGTCGCCTCGTCGCCGCTGACCCGGTCGAGCTATCACGCCGGCGACGATTTCGAGCGCATGCGCGCGGCCCGCGAGGCGCAACTGGCGCGCGTCAAGGCGGACTGACGGACCTTTGCCGAGGCATCACGAAACCCGCGTCCTGCCGTATAGCGACGAGCAGATGTTTGCGCTCGTCACCGATATCGAGCGCTACCCCGAATTCCTGCCGTGGGTGATCGCGCTGCGCGTCCGCAGCCACGACGACCGCGAGACGGTCGCCGACATGATCGTCGGCTTCAAGGGGCTGCGCGAGAGCTTTTCGTGCCGCGTCCACAAGCAGCGTCCGCATGAGGTCATCGTCAGCTATATCGACGGACCGATGAAGCATCTGAACAACGAATGGCATTTCCGGCCGGCCGAGGGCGGCGGATGCCGCGTCGATTTCCTCGTCGACTTCTCGTTCCGCAGCCGCGTGTTCGAAACGCTGGCGGGGCAGATGTTCGACAAGGCGCTGCGCAAGATGATCGCGGCGTTCGAGGCGCGCGCCGACGAACTTTACGGCGCCAAGGTCTAAGCTGGGACAGCGGCGGCTAACGACCGGAAGCTGCCGATAGGGATGTGCACCCCGGCGAAAG
>NZ_DASWTD010000519.1:0-2181 GCF_036402335.1 Sphingopyxis sp.
ATCGACCAGACAATGACGCACAGCGACAGGAGGACGCGACGATCCATGCGGTCGGCGAGCCAACCGAGCGGAAAGGCGGCGATACTGGCGAATAATACCGCACCGAAGCCCTGCAGGCTCCCGATTTGCGTGTCGCTGAGATGCAAATCCGCCTTCAACTGCTGCGAGAGCAGGATGATGACCTGCCGGTCGATGACCGCGTAGAGCGTAGCCACCGAGAGGACGAGAAGCGCATACCAGGATGCGAGTGATGCCCGCGATTGCATTATCTTGATTTCCCCTCCTGCAGCGATGCTGCCATCGCTGTCCGGACTTCAGGCAAGTCGATGTGGTCGGCCGGCGCGCGGCATACCTGCCCGCGGTCCCGATTGCTCGCGATGACTAGAGACGCAGCGCGAAGCGCAAGCCGCGGCTGATGGCCGCAGGGAATACGCTCAGATGCGTTTCGTTTTCGAAGACGATGGCCTCGACTTCGCACGGAGCCGGGGCTTCTAGCGCGCGCAGGCGGTCGGCCAATGCCAGCGCATTGGTGACCATCGCGAACGATGTGAGCATTTCCTGCATCTGTTCGCGCGTCACGCCCGGATGGACGGGCACATGTTCGGCCAGCTTTTCCTCAAGCTCCCCCAAGGTGAACAAGACGCGCGGTGCGACTTCGCCCGCCGCAACCGGCGCCGCGAGCTTGATCTCGTCGTCGAGGATCGCGCCGCCGCTCCAGTTGATCGACGGACTGCCGACGAGATAGGTCTGATAGGCGGCGGGATGATTGAACAGGACGTGCAGGGCAAACAGTCCGCCGAAGGAATCGCCCCACAGGATGTTGTTGCGGCGATCGGTCGCGTAAGTGGCGTCGATAAGCGGCCGCAATTCCTCGATCATGAACCGGTGAAAATTCTCCGCATCGCCATAAATTGCGCCCTGGGTGATCGGCGACGCTTCAAGCCCCGCGAGCGTAGCCGCGTCGGGCTGGGTCGGCAGCAGGTCGGCGCAACGCGCACGCGACGCATAGGCCCAATCCTTGCCATACCCGATTCCCACCAGATAGGCGGGCTTCAGTTCCAGGCCCACCGCCTGCATCAGGAGCGTGTCGGCAAATGTGTGGAAGATGAAATCGGCGTCATTCAGATATATAACGGGGAAGCCTTCCGGCGGCGGATCGCCCGCCCACTCGGGCTTGGCCACATAAATCCGATATGTGCGTCCGGTGGACTCGGAGGTCATGTCCCATTGTTCGCAATTGGCGCGCTCAACGGGCAGTCGGACGGGCGTGGTGGAAGCCGGTGACGGCGCTGTCTCGGCGATTGGATCAGTCATGAAACACCTTTTGATGAAATGGCGGTCAGACTAGCCATCGATTTCAGGCCCGTCTTTCGCCCCTCGCCAAAAAGATTTCGCATGCCGCCAAATGGGCGAACGCCGAGCCGTGCCGTTGTGCCCACTTCGGCGAAATGCTCAAGGAAGCATGGGCGGCCGTTCAGCTTCGCGGCAAAGCGCTGCGCCGGCGAAGCTCGCTCGGAGTGGCGCCGAAGTGCCTCTGAACCGCGACCGTGAAGCTCGATGCGCGATTGTAGCCGACTGCATAGGCAATCTGCGTGATCGAGGCGTCCCGCTCGTTGAGGAGTTCCAGCGCCTGCTGCATCCGCAGGCCATGGACATAGTCGAACACGGACTGGCCGAGTATCTGCCGGAACCCGCTGCACAGGGCGCTGCGACTAAGCCCGACGCGGCGCGCCAGCACCTCGAGCGAAGGCGGCGAGGCCAGGTCATCGGCCAGCACCTGCTGCGCCTTCAATACGCCACGCGCCGTCAGCCGCGTCGTCTCGGGAGAGGTGAAGCCTTCGCTGTGGTCGAAAGCCTCGAACATCTGGCAGATGATCTCGATTGCCTTCGAGTGCAGGAACAATCGCCGCTTGTGCCCCTCGAGCGGGCAGCCATGTACGTCGTCGAGGCACCGGAACATCGCGGCTGACAATGGCAGCGCGCGGCCGGCTGTCTGCCGCAGGTCGCCGTTGAGGAAATCCTGGACATCGACCGGCAGTTCATGCTCGCCGCCCGCGAAGAGCGTCTTCAGGGCATTCCGATGGATGACGATGTAGATATATCGTGCCATCCCCGCGAGTGTCACATCGGCCGGCGGCTGATATTCGGGTTCGATGATGAGTGCCGTACCCGGCCCTTCGA
>NZ_DASWTD010000520.1:0-1706 GCF_036402335.1 Sphingopyxis sp.
CTCGATCGTCCCGGCGCCGACATAATCGACCGCCTTCGCCGCGCGAACCGCGGCGGCGCACAAGTCGGCGCGCGTCGCCTCGTCCATGCCGGGGGCGGGGGCCTCCTCGATCACCTTCTGGTGGCGGCGCTGGAGCGAGCAGTCGCGCTCGAACAGGTGCACGACATTGCCGTGCGTATCGCCGAACACCTGCACCTCGATATGGCGCGGCGTCAGGATATATTTCTCGATCAGCACATGGTCGTTGCCGAACGACGCCGCCGCCTCGCGCTGGCACGAGGCGAGCGCGTCGGCGAAGTCCACCGCGGCGTCGACCTTGCGCATCCCCTTGCCGCCGCCGCCCGCGACCGCCTTGATCAGCACGGGATAGCCGATCCCGGCGGCCTGGTCGGCGAGGTAGGCGGGGTCCTGATTCTCGCCCATATAGCCCGGCGTCACCGGCACCCCGGCATCGGCCATCAGCTTCTTCGCGGCGTCTTTGAGGCCCATCGCGGTGATCGACGAGGGCTTCGGCCCGACCCAGACGAGGCCCGCATCGGCGACCGCCTGCGCGAACTCGGCATTTTCCGACAGGAAGCCATAGCCCGGATGGATCGCCTCGGCGCCGGTCGCCTTCGCGGCGGCGATGATCTTCTCGCCGATCAGGTAAGACTCACGCGCCGGCGATGGCCCGATATGCACGGCTTCGTCCGCCTCGCGCACGTGCAGCGCCCGGGCGTCGGCGTCCGAATAGACCGCAACGGTCCTGATGCCCATCTCGCGCGCGGTGCGGATGATACGGCAGGCGATTTCGCCGCGATTGGCGATGAGGAGGGAGGTGATCATTGGGTTCCGTTCACTTCGAAATGCAGGACATGCGCTTCCTTTTCGATCAGGAAGTCATCGTCGAAATCATAATATTTGGCCGCATCGACCGGCGTGCCCGCGAAGCCCTCAATCGCGTCGAGGCTGTCCCAGAAGGTCAGCATCTCGAAATGGACGACATCGCTTTCGGCGCGCTGGAAGCACCACGCCCCGCGATTGCCCGCGACTGACCGGTAATCGGGAATCGCGACGTCGAGCATCAGCCTGAAATAGGCATCTGCCTTCTCCGCCGGGACCATACCGTGCCATCTCCTCGCGATCATGACGCCTTACATCCTGAACACGCCGAAGCCGCGATCTTCGATCGGGGCGTTCAGCGTTGCGGAAAAGGCCAGCCCGAGCACGTCGCGCGTCTGTGCAGGGTCGATGATGCCATCGTCCCACAGGCGCGCAGTGGCGTGATAGGGGTTGCCTTCATCCTCATATTTCTGACGGATCGGCGCCTTGAAGGCTTCGGCTTCCTCCGGGGTCCATTTGTCGGCGTCGCGGTGGACGGTTGCCAGCACCGACGCCGCCTGCTCGCCCCCCATCACGCTGATCCGGCTATTCGGCCAGCTGAACAGGAAGCGCGGGCTATAGGCGCGCCCGCACATGCCGTAATTGCCCGCGCCGAAACTGCCGCCGATCAGCATGGTGATCTTCGGCACCGTCGCCGTGGCGACCGCCGTCACCAGCTTCGCGCCATGTTTGGCGATGCCCTCGGCCTCATATTTGCCGCCGACCATGAAGCCCGAAATATTCTGCAGGAACAGCAGCGGAATGCGGCGATGGCAGGCCAGTTCGATGAAATGCGCACCTTTGACTGCGCTCTCGCTGAACAGCACGCCATTGTTGGCGAGGAT
>NZ_DASWTD010000521.1:0-14553 GCF_036402335.1 Sphingopyxis sp.
GGTAAAAAGGCTCGAATTGAGGCGGCGTTTCGCGCTGCCCAGCGCGCTGCGATGAGTGCAAATCTGCCGCTTGATTGCTCACGCTATCTGGTCCGATATCAAGTGTTCTGCGTTTCTTACAACGCTGATGAAGACGAAGGCGCACAAGCCATCGTAATCGGCGATAATCTGATTCAATATCTTACCGGAAGCCTGACGATGGAGCAGCTAAAAGCCTGCCTTCCCGACGCCATTCTAAACCCCGTCGACATGACTGACGGCGCCACTATCTCCTGAGATTTCACGTGCGAAACGTAAATGCCAGAGATCAGCAGTTTCAAACCTGCTGCGGCGGCACTTCGCTGGGCCCGCGACCGGGCTGGTCGATGTCGCCGCCGCCGGGGCGGCCGGGGATTTCGGTCGGCTGGCCGGCGGGGTCTTCGACCGGGGTCGGTTGGACTGGTTGTTCAGGCGGCGCCTGCGGTTCGATCGTGTCGGGTTTCGGCTTGGGAAGCGGGTCGGCGGCGTTGGTCATGATGATTCTCCTTGATTAACCAACGAACCGGCGTCGCGCATGTTCCGGCCCCCGGGATAGCGGGTGGGGATTTGGGGCGGAAAGGGCGGCTTTCCGCCCTTGCCCTCGGCGACGCGTCTGCTATAGCCCCGCGCGGCCCGCACGGGCGTGCGCGGCAGCGCGCGATTTCGTGCACCCGGCCGAAAACACCTGCGGGCGTGGCGGAATTGGTAGACGCGCTGGTTTTAGGTACCAGTATCGCAAGATGTGGGGGTTCGAGTCCCTTCGCCCGCACCAATCTGCAATGCAGGCCGGGATCATGGGGAACTCCGCCGTGCTGGCGGGGTTCGATACGAGATTTTGAGCAAGGATAAGACCAAGGCAATGAAGACCGTCGAAACGCTGAACGAAGGCCTGAAGCGCGAATATCGCGTGACCATCACCGCCAAGGATATCGACAAGCGCGTCGATGACGAGGTGAAGAGCATCGCCCCGACCGTCCGCATGCCCGGCTTCCGCCCCGGCAAGGTTCCGCCGAACCTGATCCGCAAGATGCATGGGCCCGCGCTGAGCGCCGACGCGCTCAACAAGGCGATCGACGCCGGCGTCCGCGACCTGATGGGCAAGGAAAGGCTTCGCCCCGCGCTGCAGCCCGCGGTGACGCTCGCCGACGATTATGAAGCCGGCAAGGACGCCGAGATCACCGTCGCGCTCGAAGTGCGCCCCGACATCGAAACGCCTTCGATCGAGGGCCTGAAGCTCGAACGCCTGACCGTTCCCGCCGACGACAAGGCCGTGATGGCCAAGATCGAGGAATTCGCGGCGCAGATGAAGCGCTTTGAAGACGCGCCGAAGACGAAGAAGGCCGCCCAAGGCGATCAGGTCATCATCGACTTCGCCGGCAGCGTCGACGGCGTCGCCTTCGACGGCGGCACCGGCGAGGATATGGCGGTCGAAATCGGTTCGGGCCAGCTCATCCCCGGTTTCGAAGACCAGCTCGTCGGCACCAAGGTCGGCGACGAAAAGGTGCTGAAGGTTACCTTCCCCGACGAATATCCGGTCGAAACGCTGAAGGGCAAGCCCGCCGAATTCGCGATCACGGTGAAGGAACTGAAGGTTCCGGCCGCGTCGAAGATCGATGACGAGTTCGCGAAGTCGCTCGGCCTCGAAAGCCTCGACAAGCTGAAAGAGCTGATGAAGGACCAGGTCGAGCAGGAACTGAACGGCCTGACGCGCACCTATATGAAGCGCAAGCTGCTCGACCAGCTCGCCGCCGCGCACGACTTCGACGTGCCGCCGACGATGGTCGAGGCCGAGTTCGCTCAGATCTGGCAGCAGCTCGAACATGAAGTCAGCCACGAGGAAGATCCCGAAGCGGCGAAGGCCGAGCTCGAGAACGACCGCGACGATTATCACGCGATCGCGGTGCGCCGCGTCCGCCTCGGCCTGCTCCTGTCGGAAATCGGCCAGGCGCATGGCGTGCAGGTGTCGAACCAGGAAATGCAGCGCCTGATCGCACAGGCGGCGCAGCAGTATCGTCCCGAAGACCGTACCCGCTTCATCGAATATGTGCAGCAGGACGCGCTCGCCGCGGCCCAGCTTCGCGCTCCGCTCTATGAAGACAAGGTCGTCGACTTCCTGTTCGAAAAGGCCGAGATCAGCGATCGCGAAACCACCCGCGAAGAACTCGAAGCGGCTATCGAAGCCGACGACGATGGCCATGTCCATGGCCCGGGCTGCGGCCACGACCATGACCACGACCACAAGCCCGCCAAAAAGGCCGCCGCAAAGAAGTCGGCCGCCAAGAAGGACGCGGTGAAGGAAGAGGCCAAGGAAGAAAAGGCCGAAGCCCCCGCCAAGAAGGCGCCGGCGAAGAAGGCTGCGGCTCCGAAGGCGGAAGCCGCCGAAAAGCCGGCTGCCGAGAAGAAGGCCCCGGCGAAGAAGGCCGCTGCCAAGAAATAAGCCTGATCCAAGGCGAAGCAAAAGGCCGGGTGGAGCCGATCCACCCGGCCTTTTTGTTTTGCGGTCAGCGGATCTGAAGCCGGAGCGGCGGGGCCTGCGGCTGCTCCCCCCAATGCGCCGGCCCCCGCACCGCACCGCTGCGGCGCAATTTGGCGAGCGCGTCGAGGTCGAGATCGGCATAGGTCCAGCCGGGCGCGTCGAGCTCGCCGAGCGCGACGATACCGTTGGCGGGCATTCCGAGATCGGGCGGCGCGAAGACGCCCGCCGCGCCGACGTTGACATCAACCACTGCCGACCAGGGTGCGGCGCCGACCGTCGGCGACTGAACGACGAAACATTGGGTTTCGAGCGCGCGCGCCATCGCGCCGATCCGGACGCGCCAATAGCCCGCGAGGCTGTCGGTGCAGCTGGGGACGAGCAAGATGTCCGCGCCCGCAGCGGCGAGCATCTGCGCGGCATCCGGAAATTCGCTGTCGTAGCAGATGATCACGCCGACCCTGGCAAAGCCGAGGTCGAACAGCGTCACTCGCGCCGCACCGGGGGCAATCGTCCAGTGGGTGCGTTCCCACATCGTCAGGACCAGTTTGTCCTGAAAGCCCGCGCCGCCGTCGGGGCCGAACAGGCGCGCGCGGTTGACGATCCGGCCGAGTTCGTCGCGCTCGACCGTCGATCCGGCGAGGATGTGGACCTTGTGGCGCCGCGCGAGGTCGGCGTGGAGCTGCGCGATGTCGCCCGCCATGGCCGCGAGCGGTTCGACCTGCGCCGCGGCGTCGAGCGCGAGCGCAGGATCGAGGAGCGAGGCGAGCTCCATATTGCCATATTCGGGGAAGACGAGCAGGCGCGCGCCGTTCCCGGCCGCTTCGGTGACCCACGTTTCGAGTTTGACGGCGTAGCTCTTCCAATCGGCGTGCCGGTCGATCGGCCAGGCGGCGCTGGCGATGCGGATCATAGCGCGCGCGTCCAATATTGGAGCGGGTGGCTGCGTTCGGCCTGCTCGCCGACGCATTTCCAGTCGAAGCAGGCGGTGACTTCGCCAAGCGGGGCATAGCCGCGCGCGTACCAGAAGGCGTCGAGCGGACGGTAGTTCGCGGGGCGGGCGGGGTCGTCGTCGGCGCGGATCACGCTGCAGAAGGCCGCGTGGGAAGCGCCCCGCGCGCGCGCCTGCGCTTCGCGATGGTCGAAGAAGGCGTGGCCGATGCCGCGGCCGCGATGGCTGGCGAGCAGCACCGCTTCGCCGAAATAGAAGGTGCGCGCAATGTCGAAGCCCGCGGCGGCGAGCGGTGCCTGCCATGCCGCGTCCTGCGTCGCGAGCGGCGCGGCAGTAGCGGCGCCGACGATCTCCCCGCCATCGCGCGCAACGACGATCACCGCGCCCTCGGCGCGCACGAAATCGGCGAGATAGTTGGCCTCATAGGCGAGATCGCCATCGTAGAGATATGGAAAGTCGCGGAATACCGTAATGCGCAGCCGGGCGAGGGCGGGGATTACCGTAGTCAGCCCCGTGCCCGTCACCGGCGCGACGGTGAGCGTCATGCGCCGACCTGCTGCATCCAGTCGTTGAGGTTGTAATAGGTCGTGACCCGGTCGATCAGCCCCTCGGCGTTCACCGACAGGAAGGCGCCGGCGGGAAGGCGATAGGTCTGGCCGTCCGCTTGCGGCAGTCCCTCGTCGGTCGCGAGATAGGTGCCGTTGACGATGAACTCGGCGGCGGCGCGGTTTCCTTCGGTGAAGATCACCATCTCGGTGAGCTGCTCGCGATAGCACCGCGTCATGTGCGCGTTGAACTCGGCGAACAGCGCCTTGCCGTGGCGCGGCTCGCGCTGATTGACGTCGTGCCGCATATCGTCGGCGACGAGCGCGAGCATGGCGTCGGTGTCGCCTGTATTGAACGCGGCATAATAGGCGGTGACGATGTCGCGGGTGGTCATTTTGCGTCCTTTGGTGCGTCATTGCGAGCGTAGCGAAGCAATCCAGTGCCGTTTACCCAACTCTGGATTGCTTCGCTACGCTCTGACGAAAAAAGGGGGGCTCAGATCACATCCATATTGTAGCAATGCCAGCTGAAGATCGCCGCGGCGCCGCGGTGCGGGCGCCAGGCTTCGGCCAGTTCGCGCGCCTGCTTCTCGCTCGGGCGCGCGCCGAGCTGGAGGATGCGGCCGACCGCTTCCTGCACCGCAAGGTCGCCCGCGGGCCAGATATCGGGGCGCCCTTCGGCGAAGAGCAGGTAGATTTCGGCCGACCAGCGGCCGATGCCCTTGACCCTGGTGAGCAGCGCGATCGCTTCCTCGTCGTCGGCGGGAAGGGCGTCGAAGGTCAGTTCGCCGTCGAGGATCAGCTGTGCGAGGCTCTTGGCATAGCCCTGTTTCTGGCCCGACAGGCCGCAGGCGCGCAGCGTGTCGAAATCGGCGGCCGCCATGACCTCGGCGGGGCAGCCCTCGCCGAACTGCGCCTCGAGCTTGTTCCAGATCGAGTTGGCGGCGGCGACGCTGACCTGCTGGCCGACGATGGTGCGCAGCAGCGTGGTATAGCCGGGCGCGCGGATGCGCGGTTCGGGGTAGCCCGCGTTGCCGAGTGCGCGCGCGAAATTGGAATCCTGCGCCGCCAGCGCGTCGATTCCCGCGTTCAGCTGCTGCTGGCTGAGACCCATCGCATATTCTCCTTTTGTTCCATCGGTAGCTGATAGCAACGCTTGATTTGCCGCGCAACGCGCGACATAGCGCCAGCAACATCGAAGATATGGGGACTAGCATGGCGAAGCTGATTGTCGTGACGCGCGACGGAACCGAGCATGAAATCGAAGGCGACACCAGCCTGACCGTGATGGAGAATATCCGCGATGCCGGCTTCGACGAACTGCTGGCGCTGTGCGGCGGTTGCTGCTCGTGTGCAACGTGCCACGTCCATGTCGAGGCGGGCGCGACCGACCAGCTTCCCGCGATGAGCGAGGACGAGAACGACCTGCTCGATTCGACCACCGACCGCGACGAGGGTTCGCGCCTGTCGTGCCAGATCCCGTTCAGCGATGCGCTCGACGGCCTCCGCGTGCGGATCGCCGCCGAGGACTAAGCCTTACTGGTTCGCCGTCGCGACCGCGTAGAGCGCGATCGCCGCGGCGTTCGAGATGTTGAGGCTCTCCATCCGCGGCGAGATCGGCAGTTTGGCCAGCACGTCGCAATGTTCCATGACATTGTGGCGCATGCCGTCGCCCTCGGACCCCAGCACCAGCGCGACCTTGCTGCCGTCGAGCGTCGACCCCAGCGTCGTTTCGGTGTCGCCCATCAGACCGATGCGCCAATATTGCGCCTCGGCGATTTCCTCCAGCGCGCGCGACAGATTGACGACACGCACCCACGGCACGGTTTCGAGCGCGCCCGACGCCGAGCGCGCGATGACGCCGCTTTCGGGCGGGCTGTGGCGATCCTGCGTGATGATCGCGGCAGCGTCAAACGCCGCGGCCGACCGCAGCACCGCGCCGATATTGTGCGGGTCGGTGACCTGATCGAGAATGACGAGCGGTCGCCGGCTTTCCGCGTCGATTTCTTCCTGCAACAGGTCGCCGAGATAGACGCCCTCGAGCGGATCGACCTCGATCACCAGCCCCTGATGCGGCGCATCGCGCGCGACGAGGCGCGCGAGGTCGGTAACGTCGGCGTAGCTGATAGGAATCACCGGCGGCAGGTCGAGCTGGCCGAGCGCCTCGCGTGTACCCCAGATGCGCTTGACGGTGCGGTCGGGGTTGGCGAGCGCTGCCAGAACGGCGTGGCGACCCCAGAAGCGGATGGCCTGTCCGCGCGTGTTTTGACCGGCGGGACGGCGATGACGGGAAAATTGTCTCATAACGCGCGGCCTTTCCCATGACTGGCATTGACAGGCAAGCATCGTTTCGCCATTGGACCGCTTCCCAAAGCGGGCCCCAAGGACAGGTGGCCGAGTGGTTAAAGGCAGCAGACTGTAAATCTGCCCGGGTTTCCGTACGCTGGTTCGAATCCAGCCCTGTCCACCACCCTCAGGTCCGAGGGCATCTCCTAAAATCGCTGGAAGCCGCAGAAAACCTAGGGTATTATCCCTCGGTCGTTCCTCTGCATCCCATGCCGTATCACTGCAGCGCAGTGAAAAGTGTGGGGAGAATGTGGGGGTAAATTTTTCGACCCCTAAGAATCGGGCTTCCGAGTGTGGGGGTAAAAAATTGGGTTAACCCTATGAAAAAGCTTACGGCTTTGGCGGTCAAGGCAGCATTGGCGAATCCCGGCACATATCAGGACGGCGACGGGCTGTTTCTGAAGGTCGATAAGCGGGGAGGGGCCTCTTGGCTTCTTAGGCTGCAACGTGACGGCAAACGCCAGGATATCGGCTTGGGCAGCGCCAAGCTGCTTCCGCTTGCGGAGGCGCGTGAGAAAGCCAATGAACTTCGCAAGGCGGTCAAGATCGACGGTCGCGATGTGCTGGCAGAGAGGAAGGACGAAGCCGCCGCCAAGGTGACATTCCGGGAAGCGGCCCGCCAATATCATAGCGAGAATACGGCAGGCTGGAAAAGCGCCATCTATGCCCGCCAATGGCTTGCGGCCCTCGAGAGCCATGCTTTCCCGAAATTGGGCGACCTTCCAACTGGGAGAATCTCCGCGGCGGACATCATCGATGTGCTGTTACCGATATGGCAGGAGATTCCCGAAACAGCGCGTCAGGTGCGCAACCGAATCTGCGTCGTCCTCGATTATGCGCATGCAAAAGGCTGGCGCTCTACCGAAGCTCCGTCGGGTAATGGCAGCCTGAAAGCCGGGCGCGGATTGCCCCGCCAAGTGAAATCGCGCGAGAATCGCAAGGCGATGCCTTACAGCGCGCTGCCCGACTTCATGGTCGCCTTGCGTCGAAAGCCCGCATTCGGACGGCTGGCGCTCGAACTGCTCATCCTGACAGGTGTGCGCAGCCAGGAGGTTCGGCTCGCGACATGGGCGGAATTCGATTTCGAGGGGCGCCTCTGGACCATTCCGGCCGACCACATGAAGCGGGCCAAGGCCCACATGGTCCCGCTGTCCGATGCGGCTCTCGCGGTGCTGGCCAAAGCACATGCCTTTCGGCTCCCCGATACAGAGGTCGTTTTCCCCGGAGCGGTTGGAAAGCCGATGTCGGACATGACGCTGCTCAAAGTGCTGCGCGATATGAAGGAGCCGTTCCATGTGCACGGCTTCCGTTCCACATTCACCGACTGGGCGGCCAATGAGGATTTTGCGGACGCCGTGGTGGAAGCGGCGCTGGCTCACAAAACACCTGACGCCGTGCAGGCGGCCTATCGCCGTACAACCTATCTTGGCACGCCGGCCCAGCCGGGCGCGCGTGTCAGGCTGATGGACGCGTGGGGAAGCTATTGTGCCGGAGGCGCTGCCGGGGCGGTACCGCAGGACCCAAATGGACGCAGCCTCGATTAGGCGTGCATCGGCGGCATCACACCGCAGCCAGAGGTCGTGCAACTACCGGCTTTGAAGTCGGCTGTGCTCAATTTCGCGGCGGAGCGTCGGTATTGTCCGCCCGCTCGCCGAACCGCTCGGCCATCCAGCTTTGAACCTCCGACTCGCGCCATGCGACGCATCGACGGGTGAGCTGAAGCTGGCGGGGAAAGCTGCCGTCGCGGATTTGCCGGTAGAGCGTCGCGCGGCTGAGGCCGGTCCGGTCGAGCACGCTTTGCATTCGCAGAAATCGTTCGGGTTCCATGGCATATCCTGTCTTCGCTTTGACGCTCCCCAATCCGATCTGGATGTGCACGATCCGCCCATCAAGCCTCGGGAGCCGGTTATGGGCGGGCGTGCCGCGATGCTTCGTCCTATCGCCGGCGGGTGCTGCAGGCCGTTCCGCCATGCGACATCGTGCACGACCCTGCCGGCGCGTACCGTCAATCGAACCATGGACCGCTGAGCGGCGCGGCGAGATAGCGGCGCGCGGCGCGGACGAGCCTTTGCACCCTCAGGCGGTAGGACGCGCTTTCGATCCGCCATCGCTCGGGGGCTATGGCATGCCGGAACAGCGCGCGCGCTATCGCCTGCTGGGATGCGCCATCGAGGAGCGCGTCTCCGGCGCGCAGTTCGAGGATCCACTGCGCCGCACGCCGTTCGCGAGGCAAAAGCGATGCCGAGAACCGGCCCTTCCGGGCGAGGAGGATGAACTGCCGGAGCGCCTCGATCTTCGGCTCTGCCGATGCGAGACCCGTCACGCGATGCTCCACCAGGGTCGGTCCGCCGAGCAGCGTGCCGTCGTGAAGGTCGAGGCGAACCGCCCAGTGCCCGTCGCTGAGCAGCCAATGCTCGATATGCGCCGCATCGACCTCGACCGAAACAGCGATATCATATTGCGGCCCTGGCAGGCGCGGGGAGATTGACGATGGCAGGTATCAGCCTCAGGCAATTGCCCGATCGAACGCCGGTTAAGCTGACGCTCAACCTCATGCCCGACCTTCACGCGTGCATCGGCGAATATGCCGCTTTCTATCGCGAGCAATATGGCCGCGAAGAAGCCGTCGCCGACCTCATCCCCGCGATGCTCGCGGCCTTTCTCGACAATGACCGCGCGTTCCAGCGAATGCGCCGCGAACGGAGCGGGAAGGGGGGATGATGATCGCCTATGCTTCGCGTACCGGTACGCGCCGCAACCTCGATGCCCTGCGCCGCGCTGGGTGGAGGCTGATGGTGTCGGCCCGCGGCGTGCTGCGGACAGAAGGGTTTCGTTACGCCCTCGATAATGGCGCGTGGACCTCGTTCCAGCGCGGCGAACCCTTTGACGAAGCTGCGTTCGAGCGCGCTATTGCCCGGCTCGGCGCCGATGCGGACTGGATCGTCGTGCCCGACATCGTCATGGGCGGCATGGCATCGCTCAAATTTTCGCGAAGCTGGCTTGCCCGGCTCCGCAACCGTCGTGCGCTTGCCAAGGCGCGCTTCATGATCGCGGTCCAGAACGGCATTATGCCCGCGCATGTCCGCGACCTGGTGGGGCCGCGCGTCGGGGTCTTCGTCGGTGGCGATACCGAGTGGAAGCTGGCGACGATGGCGGGTTGGGCGCGGTTCGCACGCGCGCGCGGCGCAATATGTCACGTCGGCCGGGTCAACAGCGCGCGGCGCATCCGGCTTTGCGCGGCGGCCGGCGCCCACAGCTTCGACGGATCGGGCGTGTCGCGGTTTGCCGAGGCGCTGCCACCGCTCGATCTCGCGAGACGGCAGGCCGACGTCGAAGGCTGGCTGTCGCGAGACGAAAGCGCGAGCCTTGCTCCACGTTCCTGATGCCGGAGCGAGGGAGGGGAGGGGGCGCGGCCAGGTTTCGGAGGGACCGCCGGGCTCGGATCGAAGCGAATGGCGTCGGCGGAGGGGCGGCATGGCGTGCCGTGCGCTCTCGACACGCCAATGCCCCTTCGGCCGGGATATGGCGTCCGGCCTTGGTGGGCTCCCTGCGGGTTCGCCGCCATTCCCACCTCCGCGCTTGATCCGCCCCAGCGTGCGGCGTCTCCCGCGGTCCCCGCGCTTTCGGGTCCGGGTCCCCATCGTTTACGGCAAGGCCAGTTCGGTCCCCGCAGCCAGCGTGTCGATCTCGGCGATGCGCTGAAATTCCGCGAGATACTCCTGCCGATTGTGCGAGAGCCAACGCACAACGCCCGCATTGCCGAGAAGCTTCGCGACATAACCGCGCGCGAGGGTCAGGTGCAGATTGTCGATGCCATAGCTGTCCTCGACCGACTTTATGCGCGTTTGCAGCACGGCCAGTTCGCGTTCCATGCGCGCGAGCTGCTGGCTGTTCGGACTCGCGTTCGCCTTGCCGTCCCGGCTCTTCGGCGGCTTTGCGAGTTGGTCGTCGGGCGTCGCGGCGAGGAGCGCCTTGGCAAAGGCCGCGGTGAAATTATTCTGTCCGATCATGAGGTCGGCAGCCTCGACCTGACGCAGCGACGACATGCGGCGCAGCGTGTCGAAAACGGCCATCGGGCAGTTCGTCTCTTTCAGCATCTCGGCGGCGTCGGCGCTGATGCCGTCGAGGAGCCGCGAGCGCCGTTTGACGGTCTGGATTTCGAGGCCGAGCGCATCGGCAATCTGCGCCGGGGCGACGCCGCGCTCGATCGCCCGGACGATCATCCGATGCTCCTGGACGGGAGGAAGGCGATTGATGCGCTTGTTATAGGTGTAGGTATCCTCGTCGGTGGCGACGAGGCATTCGATCGATGCAATGGAAAGCTGCTTGAGGACCTCGATCCTCAAATGGCCATCGAGCAGATAATATTGGCCGCAATCTCCCGGAGCCGGGATCACCACGGGCGCCTCGACGAGGCCGATGGCCTTGATCGAACTCACAATCTGGGCATATTTCTTGCTCTGGTGGACGCCGTCGCGGAGCGTCTTCAAGGGGATGATCGATGCGATGTCCACGGTGACATAGTCGCGCTCGAAGGCACTGCGCACCTGACCCTCCGCGCCGGGTTCGGGGGCTTGAGGCCAGTCAGTCGAGGACATGTCCGCTCATCCGCAGTTCGAGCGCGCGCGGAATCTGCTCAAGCCCTTCGGCGCGAAGAAGCGTCGTAAATCCCTCATCGGCGAGCAGGTCCTTGATCGCCTCGACGACGAACAGAAGCCGCGTCTGCGCAAAATCGGACTTTTTCACGAGGAGGCGCTGCTTTTCGGCTTCGCGCTGGTAAATATCCATGAGGTCCGCTGCCGTCAGTTTGCGGTTGCCGCCTCTTCGCCCAAGGCGCCCCGGGTGCATGCCCTTATGCCCGCTTCTGAGGCGCATATCGAGGAGCCGGCGCGCGGCCGCCAGCTTCTTTCCGCGCAATTTGCCGGACTCATAGGCATCGAGGAGCAGGTTTTGCGCTTCGTCGCTTTCGGCGCGCGAAATCTCGACCGCCAGGCTCACCGGAAGGAGCCCGGTCTCGACCGCGGCAAGCAGTCGTTCCTCGCCGCGTTCGAGCAGCGTCAGGACGAGACCGACCCACGATAGGCTGACACCGATCTTCCGGCTGATCTCCTGGTCGCTGTGCCCGCGCGCGTGGAGCGCCCCGATCTCCTTCATGATGTCGATGGGGCGATGGATACGCCGCGCGATATTTTCCACGAGGCTCATCACGAGGCATTCGCTTTCGGACGCTTCGATCACGACCGCCGGAATTTCGGTCTGCCCCAGCATTTGGAAGGCCTCGAGCCGTCCCTCGCCGCACACCAGGTCATAGCGCGGGCCGCCAGGGCCCGAACGGCGGCTGACGGTGATCGGTCGTTTGAGCCCGATGGCCTCGATATTATTGGCAATCTCGCGATGCTGGCGCTTGTTACGCGCCCTTGGGTTGAGGACGGTGATCCGCGAAATGGGCACCATCTCGATATGCTGGGGCGTCTCGGCGTTCATCAGGCTGCCATCGCAAATCGGACCGGCGCGGCGATCTCGTAGAAATAGTCGAGACTCTCGAACCGGTAAGCGTCGAGGCTGAGGCCATTGTCTTCCGCGAGCCGTAATCGCCCCGCGGCGAGGTCGAGGCGCGGAAACAGATAATAGTCGAGCGGGATCTTGTTGGCTTGGTCCATTCGCACCACGACCGTGATGTCGGGCGCCAAGGATGTATCGAAGCGCAGCTTCCAGCGCAGCAGCCCTGTGGGGGTCGGGTCGCAGCGCACGATGATCACGGAAAGGCTGAATTCGCCGTTGACCGTGACGGGATCGGCTGCGGCATCCTCGTCGATATGGCTGCCGAGGGAGCGCAGCCCATCGAGGACCTCTTGCAGAACATCGGGATGGAGCCGGCGCAGGGACCGGTTGATCTCGATGTAGCGATAGTCGCGGTCGGGCCGGAACCCGACGAGGCTGTAAGCGCGCAGCAGGCTTCCGAAACGCGAGCTGTAGGCGCTGCTCGAGGGCAGCGCGTCGCTTTCGTCAATGATCAGCCCCGACAGAAGCCCGCGGTTCTCATAGAGACTGCGAAGCTCGGCGAGCATTTGCGCGTCGGACAAGCGGAACGAGCGCGCGTTGATGATTGTGCGCGCGGCCTCGAAGATATCTCGCTCGACAAGGGCGCGGAACACGCCGGGCGCCCGGATCCAGGTCTCGGGATCGTTCCGGACGCGCTTCTGTTTGAGCTTGAACGACTGTCGGTTCCAGACATTGTCGCCCACATATTTTTCGTTGATCAGGAGCTGATGAACGGTTCCCCGGGTCCAGGGGCGGCCAAGGTCGGTCTTGATCCCGCGTGCGTTCAGGTCATCGGCAATCTGATGCTCGGCGCGGCCGTCGTGAACGAAGGCCTGGTATATTTCGCGAACGATGGAAATTTCTTCGCCTGGACCCGGCGTCAGGATGACGCGATCGGTCTGGATGCTCTTCTGCTCGCCGCGTTTGAGCAGACCCTTTTCAGTGCCATGTTCGTCGACGAGGGTTCGCCGTAAGCCAAAGCCGGCGGGGCCGCCCTGGCGAAATCCCTTCTCGATGAGGCGGCCCTGGCCTGCAAAAACCTTCGCCGACAACTCGCGACTATATTCACCCGCCATCGCGCGTTTGACGCCCTTGACGATGGTCGCGATGGGACTGCCATCATTGTCGAACTGCTCGGCACAATATTCGACGCTGATCCCGGCGCGTCGGCATATATATTCATAATAGGCGCTCTCGTCGGCGTCCTGGAACCGCCCCCAGCGACTGACGTCATAGACGAGCACCATGTGAAATCGGTGGCTCCAGCCTGGACGTCCTCGATGAGCCGCTTGAGCGCATCGCGGCCATGGATTTTCAGCCCGCTCTTTCCTTCGTCGGCATAGGTTTTGACGATCTCTATCCCGCGGGCGGCGGCATAGTGGCGGATCGCGTCGGCCTGGTTTTCGGTCGAGTATTTCTGATGGTCCGTGGACATGCGGACATATTCCGCAGCGCGAATGACCAGGGACTTGCCCCGTTCCGGATCAATATGCGTGTGCCAGCTCGGCATTGTCGTCAGCTCCGTGTCGGGGCGTCGGAATTGAGCCAACCTCGACCAGTCGCAGCGCGTATTCTTCGAGTCGATGTCGAGGATCTTTTGGCGAGTATAGACTTGAAGGAGCAGCAACATGTTGCCGAAAACGGGCAGGAACCTGCACCAGGATAAGGACGAATTGGCATTCGCCGCGATTATGGCGGAGGCGCTGAGCGAAGGCCTAGGGTCTACCCACCAAGCCGTAAAAATTGCCATGCGTTGGACCGGTGCCAGCGAAAGAAGCGTCAAGCATTGGCTAGCCGGAACGCATGCGCCTCGCGCAATTCACCTTTTAGGATTGATCCGTCATTCCGATGAGGTGCTGAGGCGGCTTCTCATCGCGTCCGGTCGGCGCGATGCCCTGATCGCTCTTGAGGTGTCTGCGCTGCGTGGACGTCTCATCGAAACACTTGCCTTTCTCGACAAGCTGTTTCCCGACGCAGCGAGCCTCGCGGACGATGCTTCCTGGCCGCGTGCTGCGGGGCCGTAGCCGGACACGAATTTCATTCACCCAGCATAGCAACCGATCGGCTGGCTTCTCTACCGGCCAGCCAAGGTTCAATGCGCCGGATCGCCTCTTCGATCAGGTCGGTCGAGACAGCGAAGCTGAGGCGTATGAAGCCGTTGCCATCGACTGGATCGAAATCCAACCCAGGAGCTATGGCGACGCCGGTATCGCGCAACAAGGCTTCGCAGAAGGCGAGGCTGTCATCCGTTAGGTGGCTGACGTCGGCATAGATATAGAAAGCGCCATCTGGCGGCGCGATCCGCCGTAGACCCATTTTTGGAAGAGCTTCGAGCAGCAGTTTGCGATTGCGCGCATAGGTTTGGATATGGCCTTCGAGCTCGTCGCGGCAATCGAACGCGATGAGGCCGGCATGCTGGGCGAGCGAGGGCGGGGTCAGGAACAGGTTGCCCATGCGCGCGCGGGCGGCGTCGATCAGGCTCTCGGGAACGATGAGCCACCCAAGCCGCCAGCCCGCCATGCTGAAATATTTCGAAAAGCTGTTGACGACCAGCGCGCCCGGCGCGTGCTTCAGCATGGTTTCTGCGGGCAGCGTATAGCTCAGCCCGTGATAGATTTCGTCCGAGACGAGCGCGATACCGCGGCGCTTGCAAACCTCGGCGAGAGCCCTGAGCTCCT
>NZ_DASWTD010000522.1:0-2985 GCF_036402335.1 Sphingopyxis sp.
CATGATGGACCGCACGGCACGCGTCCGGGGCGCGGCCCGGGGACCCCTGGCACGCCTCCAGCAGCCGGCAATCCCGACCGCCCCGACGGCACTCCCGGACGGCCGGCCCGGCCCGGCGGCTGGAACCGCGGCGATCGCGACAATGACGGTCCGCGTGGCACGCGGCCGGGACGCGGCCCCGGGGCCACTCCGGGCAATCCCGGACGCCCCGACCGTGGCCCGGGCACGGTGCGGCCGCGGCCGGATCGGCCGGCGCCGATAGCAAGCCCTCCCCCCGCATCGCGGCCGGCGCCAGCCGTGCGTAATCCCCCGCCGCCGCGCGCGGCGCCATCGACCGGACGCACCCGCACGAACAACGAACGCCCCGACTAGGATCGGGACCGCTGGTCGGCGGGCGCCTGATCTTTCACGCCCGCCGAAACCACTGTTGCGGCGACGAGATCGCCGACGACGTTGAGCGTCGTGCGGCACATGTCGAGGAAGCGGTCGACGCCGAGGATCAGCCCGATGCCTTCGGGGGGCACTCCGACCGAGGCGAGGATCAGCGCGATCACCGGCAGCGATCCGGCGGGTACGCCTGCGGTGCCGATGCCGCCCAATATGCACACGAGCATCACGACGACCTGCTGGTCGAGCGTCAGGTCGATCCCGAAGAATTGCGCGAGGAAGATCACCGTCACGCCTTCGAACATCGCTGTGCCATTCTGGTTGGCGGTCGCGCCGATGGTGAGCACGAAGCGTGCGACCTTGTCGGGCAGGCGTAGCTGCTCGTGTGCGACGCGGAGCGCGGTGGGCAATGTCGCATTCGACGAGGCGGTCGCGAACGCCATGACCGACGCCTCCTGCGTCTCGCGAAAGAAGGCGACGGGCGACTTGCCCGCGAGCGTCCTCAGCAAAACCGGGAACACGACGAACATCTGGAGCGCGAGCGCGAGCAACACGACGCCGACAAAAGCCGACAGGCGGATGATCAGGTCCCACCCAAACTGTGCGGCGAGATTGAACATGAAGCAGAAGACCGCGATCGGCGCGAGCTGGATGACGAGGCCGATCAGCTTCATCACCACCGCGAACACGCCCTCGATCGCAGTCTTCAGCACCTCGGTCTGCGGCGTGCGCACCAGCATCAACCCGATGCCGAAGAAAAGCGCGAAGAACATCACCGCGAGCACATCATTCTCGCTCATCGCGGCGAACAGATTATCGGGGACGATCGCGACGACCGCATCCATCCCGGTCTTCGCCTCGCCCGCGCGATCGGCGATCGCCTGTGCGCCCGCCGCGCCTTCGGCCATCAGCGAACGTGCAAGCGCAGGGTCGACCCCCGCGCCGGGCTGGAGCAGGTTGACGACCGCGAGGCTGATGACGACCGAGATCGCCGATACCGCGACCGTATAAACGAGCGTGCGGGCGCCGACCGATTTCAGGGTGCGCATCTCCCCCATTTCGGCGACGCCGACGATCAGCGCCGAGACGAGCAGCGGGATCACCAGCATGAAGAGCAGGCGCAGGAATATCTGTCCCAACGGGCCGGTCACATAGGTGGTGGCGGTTTCGACCCACGCCGCTTCGGGAGCGCCATAGTGAACAGCCAGCCCGAGGACCAGGCCGGCGGCGAAGCCGACAAGCATCCGCCAGCGCAGTCGCCGGGCGCGCGCTTCGTCACGGTGCGCCCCGTCGATTGCCGCTGCTTCGGCCATGGCTCAGCTCCTCGCTCGCCCCCGATTGGGCGGTCCGAAGCTCGCGCGTTACGCGTTGTCGGCCGCTGGCTTATTTTCCCCTGCTACATCGCTATCACGAATGTCGAGCCCGCGGGTTCCATGGTGCGGGGTATGCGACGGCGCATGCGGCCGCTCGAGGTCCGCCGGTTCGGGCTCTTCGAGCATGCCTTCCCATTTGGTGATGACCGACGTTGCCACCGCATTACCGACGACGTTGGTCGCGGTGCGCCCCATGTCGAGGAACTGGTCGATCGCGAAGATCAGCGCGACGCCCTCGACCGGCAGGTCGAACATCGCGAGCGTCGCGGTGATGACGACGAGGCTGGCACGCGGCACCGCCGCGATGCCCTTCGACGACACCATCAAGGTCAGCAGGATCAGGATCTGTTCTGTCACCGACAGCGGAATATTATAGGCCTGCGCGATAAAGATCGTCGCGAAGCTCGCATACATCATCGAGCCGTCGAGGTTGAAGCTGTAGCCCAGCGGCAGCACGAAACCCGAGATACGGCGTGGCACCCCGAAGCGGTCAAGCTGTTCGAACAGCTTCGGCATCGCAGCCTCGGACGAGGCGGTCGAGAAGGCGATCAGCAGCGGCTGGCGAATATAGCGGATCAGCGAGAATATCCGGCGGCGCAGGAAGATCGCGCCAGCGCCGAGCAGAAGAACCCATAGCACGACGAGCGAGAGGTAGAATTCAGTGACGAGTTCGGCGTAGGTTCCGAGGATGCCGAGGCCATATTTCGCGACGACACCCGCGAGCGCACCGAATACCGCGATCGGTGCCAAGCGCATCACATAGCCGGTGATCTGGAGCATCAGTTCGGCAAGTGCCTCGGCCCCGCGCACCAGCGGCTTGCCCTTTTCGCCGATTGCCGTGAGGCCGACGCCCGCGAACAGCGCGAAGACGAGGATCTGGAGGACATTATTGTCCGCCATCGCCTGGAAGATATTCTTCGGGAAGACATGCTCGATGAATTCGAACAGATCGAGCTTCTTGACTTCGCCGACCTCGGCGATCGAATGCGCCCCGACCGTCAGGTTCAACCCCGCGCCCGGCTGGAAGAAATTGACCATGATCAGGCCAAGGCTGATCGAAATCAGGCTGGCGAGAATGAACCACGCGATGGCGCGCGTACCGATGCGGCCGAGCGCCGAGCTGTCGCCCATGTGAGCGATGCCTGCGACCAGCGTACCGAGAATCAGCGGCGCGACGACGAGTTTGATCAGGTTGAGGAAAATCGTCGAAAGCGTACTGAAGCTG
>NZ_DASWTD010000523.1:0-3847 GCF_036402335.1 Sphingopyxis sp.
CCGCTAACGTCGCCTGCGACGGAATTTTGATACCCTTTCGGGGCGATTTTTCCCTTCTCACGCTTCCAGCTCTGTCCGGCACTTTCGCGGGCAGGTTCCTGTTTTCGTGAAAGGAAACATCCATGCCGATCGGCAACGTAAAATTCTTCAACAGCGACAAGGGCTATGGCTTCATTTCGAATGAAGACGGCTCGGGCGACAGTTTCGTCCACGCGACCGCCCTCGAACAGGCTGGAATGGCGACACTCGAAAAAAATCAGCGTCTTTCCTACCAGCTGGAAAAAGGCCGCGACGGCAAGATTTCCGCGGTCAATCTCGAAACCGCCTGAGCCGGGCCGTGCCGGCGAGCAGCTTCGCGGCTGTGCGTCGGCACGTCCACGCTTCGCGGCGCATCTCCGCCCGCGACGCATTTCCCGAACATCGGAACCGACATGTTTCAGAACAACGATATCTTCCCGAGCCTCGGCGGTCTCTCGCTCGCCGGGAGGCCGATCCGCTTCACCGGCATGCCGGGCCTCACGAGACGCCGCCGCCAAAAAATATGGTCTTTCATCGCCAAGCTGCTCGGCTGACCAAGGGAAACGCCATGCCCGCTACCAGTAACCTTTATCTCGACCATGCCCACCGATGCGAGGCCGATGCGGCGCGCGCCGACCTTGCGCACGTACGCGCGCGTGACCTGCGTTCCGCTGCCGCCTGGCACGCCATGGCCGCTCGCCGGCTCAAGTTCGAGCAAGCGAGCGCGGACAGGGGTCGGCTCGCCAATGACGTTCGCGCGCAATGCCTGGCCTAGGCTGGTTCCCAAAGCCTCTCGTGCCTTGTCTGTTCGCCTTATGGTTTTTTTCTGTCGCAGGCTGCTCCGATAGCCCGATACCCGGCCAAGGCGCCGCGTCACCAGGGCCCGAGCAACGGAGCCCCGATTCCGGCGAAGGAGCCTATCAGGCGGCCGAAGACCAACTCTCCTTTCAAAAAGCCGAAAGCGGCATTCTGCCGCCGGACGTCGTATTGCAGATTAAACCGCGATGCCGCGCGCTGGTCATAGCGCATGAGGCGGCACGATCGCGCGGCATTCCCGCGCCGGTGGAACCCGGCCCGGATATGGATCGAGGCAACGCCGAGCGGAGTGCGATAATATTCGTCGATCGGCCCGCGGCGCCATCGGCAGAAGATATCGCGCAGACCGAGATCGAGCGGCAACGAGCCCTGCGTCGTCTGTGCGAGAAGTTGGGATTTATCCGGCAGGTCGATCATCGATAATCCGGCTCGGCATCGGACCCGTCGGCGCTGTTCATCAAGCCACAGAGGCGGAACCGCAATCCCTTCAGAATGATTGGCCGCGTCTCCTGACATCCTTGAGACGATAGGGCGTCAGGAGACGGGTTGCCAGCAGTACGCGGCACCGCAGCTTAAGTTGCGGCAGTTCGGTTCGAGACTCCGAGACATCGTCAGCCGCCCTATCGTCATGATGCAGGTTAGTTTCCGCCCGCCCTTCGCAACCCTCGCGCGCGATAGTGGTTGGGGATCGTACGGCCCTCGAAACTTCGATGGCGTCCCCTCCCAGAAGGATATCACAATGTTCGATAACAAGAATGTCGCAACGCTCAATTCGCTGATCGCGACAACGCTCGACAGCGTCGATGGCTATCGCAAGGCGGCCGAAGAAGCGAATGCCGCGCAGTTCCGGGACCAGTTTCTGAGCCGCGCCAACGAGCGTCAGACCATCGTCGCGAATTTCCAGGCGAAGGTCCGCGAACTTGGCGGTAACCCCGAGGACGACGGTACCGTGCTCGCGTCGGCGCACCGCGCTTTCCTCGGACTGCGCGACAAGCTGACCGGCGAGCGCGACGATTCGGCGGTCGTCGCTGAGGTCGAGCGCGGCGAGGATCACATCAAGGCGAAGTTCGAAAGCGCGCTGAAGGACGACGATCTCGACCCCGCAGTGCGCCAGCTGATTCAGACCGCCTTCACCTCGGTGCGCGAAGGCCATGACCAGATGTCGGCGCTGAAGCACGGGCTCAACGCGAGCTAGTCTCCGCCGTCGAACATCGACATGAAGCGGCGGCCCGGCGAAAGTCGGAGCCGCCGTTTTAACGCCCGCCCGCAAGACGGCCGGGAGCTTCCGCAGCGAGCGCGCGTTTCATCGACGGAGACAGGCCATGGCCAATGGTTGGGCGCGCGACGGCGCCGTGCAGGATCAGATCGACGATACGGTGTCCGACGCGGTAAAGAATGCGCGGGCGCGGCTTCCCGCTGGCAAGGGGACCGATTTTTGCGACGATTGCGGAGCGGAAATACCGGCAGCGCGCCGCGAGGCGTTACCCGGAACGCGAACATGCGTAGCCTGCCAGACGTCACGCGATGCATCGGTCCGACCGGCGGGCATCAACCGCCGCGGCAGCAAGGACAGTCAACTGCGCTAATCGCCCGAGAGCCGCAACTCCCTGCGCGGCCGTCTCGCAGCGGAGTCGGCCGCGGGCAATCTTCGAACGCCGACGGACACGTGTCCCGTGCGACCTTCCGTTCGATTCCGCCGAAGGCTGCCTGCTCGACGAGACGCCGGAACCTTGGCTCGCGGCTGGCGTTGACCCCATATCCGGACAGGATGATTTGGCGGCGCCGCGAAGCTCGTGCACCCTGACGCGCGGGCAGCAGCTGCGTGCGTCTCGACAGGAGACTTACATGTTCAGATGGGCCATCATTTTCGCGGTCGTTGCACTGGTCGCGGCACTCCTCGGTTTCGGCGGCATTGCCGGGCTCTCGGCAGATTTCGCCAAGATCCTGCTGGTCGTTGCGGTCGTGCTCGTCATCGTCGGCTTTGTTTTCGGCCGCGGGGGACGCAAGCTCCCGTGAATATCCGGGATCGCTTCGCCTCTCTCGGCCGCGGTCCCTGACGATGCCGGCGGTCTCATGCGAGCCCGCCGGCAAGCCGTTGATTCCGGGCATCCAGCAGCAGCGGCCTTACCCTATCCGGAGCGGAATCACCGCGGAATGGACCTTATCAATCTGCTTTTGGTGCCGCTTCTCGGCCTGGCCGGATATTACGCCTTCGCGTCGGGATTGGCATATGTCCGCGCCCGCAAATGGGTGAATGGCGTGTTTGCGATGACCGCCGCGACGCTGCTCGCAGGCTGCGGATCCTATTTGATTGCCAGAGCCATGATCTTATGACGGAGACAGTTCCGACCGCGTTCACGCCGCCTATCTTGGCAAGCCGCGCAACACGCCGGCGATGTTCAGGTCGCTGGCCGGTGCGTCGTAGGCGACCTGCATGGTCGGCGCCGTTCGCTCTCGCGCCGCGCCTCGTGGCCGCAGCGCGGCGAATTTCGATCGGGATGAGCATGGATTGACCCGAGCGGCCAGGCCCTTCCCTCTTTTTGCCCCCGGGGCGGTGCCGGGGCCGGCGCCGCAGCGGAACGTCGGGCATCGTGGTTCGTCCGCCCCCCATTGCATCGCAAGACCCGTCGTTCGCTCGCAACCACGGATGGATCGCACGCGTTGAAGCCGAACCCTTTCCGAAAGGATGACCCGATGCGAACGATGATGCTTGCCGCCCTGTCCGCCACCTTGCTGGCCGCCTGCTCCGATGCGAACGAGGCCGCCGAGGAGAGGCTGGAGAAATCCGCCGAAACGAGCGCGAGCGTCGCGGGGCCGGTCCCCGCAGCCTTCGGCCTGAGCGAGGCCGAGCTTCTCAACGCCGATATCGTCGGTGCGGACGGCAAGGAGGTTGGCGACGTCGCGCAGGTGCTTCGCGCCGCGGACGGCAAGGTGGATCGGCTTCTGGTCGAAGTGGAAGGAAGCAATCCCGACCGCTATGTCGAACTTCCGATTCTCGGCCTGCGCACCGTGG
>NZ_DASWTD010000524.1:0-13466 GCF_036402335.1 Sphingopyxis sp.
ATGTTCGCCGGGTTCGGGAACGGGCGGACGCTCGCCATCACGCTGGGCGGCGGCGCGGCCGGTTTTGCCTCCGCCGATCCCGCGACGCTGTCGGTCCCGCTCGCCGCGCTCGACGATCCGGCGCTGGCGGCGCCGGGCGCCAGCTTCGGCTCGCTCTTCCTTGTCCCCGGGATCGGCGAGACGCTGCGGATCAACGGCGCCGTCGCAGCGGTCGACAGCGGCATCGCACGGATCGCGGTCGAGGAATGCTATGTTCACTGCGCCAAGGCGCTGATCCGCTCGGGCTTCTGGGCCGCCACACCGGCCGATGCGGCACCTGCCACGCCCGAGGTTTTTGCAGCCAGGGCCTGTTTCATGGCCCTCGCGACGATGGACGCGGCGGGCCACGCCGACCTCAGCCCCAAGGGCGATCCCGCCGGGTCGATGGCGCATGTCGCGGGCGACCGGCTATGGTTCGCGGACCGCCCCGGCAACCGCCGCACCGACAGCTTCCGCAACCTGATCGCACAGCCGCATATCGCCGTGGCGCTGCTGATTCCCGGCGCGTCGGCGGTCGCCATCATATGCGGCAAGGCGATGCTGACCGACGACGAGACCGCACGCGCCGGCTTCGCGGTGCAGGGCAAGGTGCCGCTGCTCGCGACGCGCGTCGACGATCTCGATATCGCTATCCGGCCGAGCGCGGCGCTCGAACGCGCGCGGCTCTGGCCGGCCGCGCCGGCGCCCGGCGACATCCGGCCCGCAAAGATGTTCGCCGAGCATGTCCGGCTCAACAAGGACAAGGGGATTGGCGCGCGCCTTGCCGGCGCCTTCGTGTCGGTCCCCGGGCTGATGCAGCGCGGGCTCGACAAGGATTACAAGGACAACCTCTACTGACGGATAGTTGACGGAACCCCTCGCGCCCTCCGATCATTTGGACTCACGCAGTCCTGGGAACAGCGAAAGGAACGCCAATGGCCGCGCGCGCTTACTGGAAGGGTCAGATCCGGCTCGCGCTGGTGTCAATCCCGGTCGAAATCTATTCGGCGACAAAATCGGGCGCCGCGGTCAGCTTTCGCCAGATCCACGAACCAAGCGGCAAGCCGGTCAAATATGAAAAGGTCGTGCCCGGCATCGGCGCGGTCGATCATGACGACATCGTCAAGGGCTTCGAACTGTCGAAGGGCAATTATGTCCTGCTCGACGAGGAAGAGATCGAAGCGGTCAAGCTCGAGAGCAAGCGCACGCTCGAACTCGTCCAGTTCGTCGACACCGACGCGATCGACGTCCTCTATTATACCAAGCCCTATTATGTCGTCCCCGCCGACGAGCTGGCCGAAGAGGCGTATATCGTCCTCCGCGAAGCGCTCAAACGCACGAAGAAGGTCGGGCTCGGCCAGTTGTCGCTGCGCGGGCAGGAACAGCTTGTCGCGCTGCGGCCGTGCGGTCGCGGTCTCGTGCTCGAAGTGCTGCGCTACGCCGACGAGGTGAACAAGGCGGCGAACTATTTCCGCGACGTCGGCAATGCCAAACCCGACGCCGACCTGCTCGACCTCGCCGAAACCCTGATCGGCAAGAAATCGGGGGCGTTCGACGCGAGCGACTATCACAATCACTACATCGACGCGCTGAAGCGCGTGATCGCGAAGAAGGCGAAAGCGAAGGGCAAGCGCGTGCTCGAAGATGTCGAGGAGCCCGCGAGCGCCGGCCGCGGTTCGAACGTCATCGACCTGATGGCGGCGCTCAAGGCCTCGGTCGACGGCAAGAAGACCGCGCCCGTCAAAGCCGCGCCGGCCAGGAAGGCCCCGGCGAAGAAGGCGCCGGCGCGCAAGCGCGCCTGAGATGGCGAGGCGCGCCGACCCCCTCGCGCAATATAATGCCAAGCGCGATTTCAAGCTGACGCCCGAACCCGCGGGCAAGGTCGAAAAGGGGGCGGGCAACCGCTTCATCGTCCAGAAGCACGACGCGACGCGCCTTCACTACGACTTCCGCCTCGAAGTCGACGGCGTTCTCAAAAGCTGGGCTGTCACCAAGGGCCCGAGCGCCGATCCCGCCGACAAACGCCTCGCGGTCCGCACCGAAGACCATCCGATGAGCTATGCCGATTTCGAGGGCGGCATCCCCAAGGGCGAATATGGCGGGGGCACGGTGATGCTGTGGGACCGCGGCACCTGGGCGCCGATTGCGGGCAAGAGCGCGAAGGATATCGAGAAAGGCCACCTCCACTTCACGCTCGACGGCGAGCGCATGAAGGGCGAATGGCTGCTCGTCCGCATGAAACCGCGCCCCGGCGAAAAGCGCGAGAACTGGCTGCTGCGCAAGGTCGACGATGCCTTTGCGGGCGGAACCGACGATCTCGTCGGACGCCGGCTGACGAGCATCCTCACCGGACGCACAATGGCCGAGATCGCGGGCGACGAAGGCGGCGAGCAGTCGCTGAAGGGGGCCAAGGGCGCGGCCTTCACGAAGAAGATGCAGGCTGCCGCCGCGCACAACAGAAAGATCGCCAGGCCGGTCGCAAAGGGCAAGCCACCCAAATTCCGCCCGCTGCAACTCGCGACGCTCGTCGATGCGGTCCCCGGCGGTAACGGCTGGTTCCACGAGATCAAATATGACGGCTACCGCGCCGAGATTGCCGCGGCGGGATCGGACGTGCGCGTCTACACCCGCAATGGCCTCGACTGGACCGACAAGTTCGCCCCGCTCGTCCGCCATATCGCAGCACTCGATCTGCCGCCGTGCCTGATCGACGGCGAGATCGTCGCCTATGGCAAGGACGGCAACCCCGATTTCTCGTCGCTTCAGGCGGTGCTCAAGCGCGGCCACGGCGCGCAAGACGAGAAAACCGCGCTCCACTTCTTCGCCTTCGACCTCCTCGAACAAGGCGGCAAAAGCCTCGCCAGGCTCGGGAACCTCGAACGCAAGGAGCGCCTCGAAGCCTTGCTTCGCGATGCCAGTGCCCCGGTCGCGGTCGCCGACCATGTTATTGGCGCGGGCGAAAAGCTCTATGGCGCGATGTGCGGCGCGGGACAGGAGGGCATCATCTCGAAACGCGCCGATGCGGCCTATGCGGGGCGCCGCTCGAAAAACTGGGTGAAGGTCAAATGCACCCGCCGGCAGGAGTTCGTCATTGTCGGCTGGAAACCGTCATCGACGAAAGCACGCCCCTTCTCGTCTCTGCTTCTCGCGCAGCACGAGGGTGCCGCGCTCGTCTACAAGGGCAATGTCGGCACGGGCTTCGATACCGGCACGATGGCCGACCTCGCGAAGAAGTTCGCCGCCCGCGAACGCAAGACCGCCCCGCTCGAGGTCGAGCGCGCGGCTGCACGCAAGGTCCGCTGGCTCAAACCCGAGCTCGTCGCCGAAATCGCCTTCGCCGAATTCACCGGAAGCGGATCGGTGCGTCACGCAAGCTTCCTCGGCCTGCGCACAGACAAGGAGGCAAAGGACGTGACTCCCGAAAAGAAGCAGCCGGTCCCGGTTCCGGCAAGCGACGTGACGATCAGCAGCCGCGACCGCATCATCTTCCCCGAAGCGAAGGCGACCAAGGGCGATCTCGCCGACTATTACGCCGCGGTCGCGCCCGTCATGCTCCCGCACACCGCGCGCCGCCCGATCAGCCTCGTGCGCTGCCCGCAGGGACGCGGCAAGAAATGCTTTTTCCAGAAGCATGATTCGGGCAGCTTCGGCGACCATGTCCTCCATGTTCCCATCAGGGAGAAGGACGGCGGGCACGAGGATTATCTCTATGTCGAGGACGCCGACGGCCTGCTCGCGTGCGTCCAGATGGGGACGATCGAGTTCCACGGCTGGGACAGCCATGTCGACAGCCTCGAAAAGCCCGACCGCATGGTCTTCGACCTCGACCCCGACGAGGGGCTCGACTTCGCCGACGTGAAGAAGGCCGCGCTCGATATCCGCCGCCAGCTCGCCGACATCGGGCTCGTCAGTTTTGCAATGCTGTCGGGCGGCAAGGGCGTGCATGTCGTCGTCCCGCTCGATCCGGGGCACAGCTGGGACAAGCACAAGGATTTCTCGAAACGCTTCGCCGAGGCGCTGAGCCTCGCCGAACCCGAGCGTTTCATCGCGACGATGAGCAAGGCGAAACGCAAGGGCAGGATCTTCATCGATTATCTGCGTAACCAGCGCGGCAGCACTGCAATCATGCCTTGGTCGGCGCGCGCGCGCGAAAACGCACCGGTCGCGGTACCGATCGCGTGGGATGCGCTCGCAGAGGCGACGAAGGCGGGGCAATGGACAATCAAGGACAGCGAAGAGCTGCTCACCCGTGCCGCGAGCCCTGACCTCAAGGGCTGGGGCTTCGCGAGCCAGTCGCTCCCCGACTTCTAGGCAAGGCGGTGGGTGCGCGAGTCGCGAGCGGAAAATTGGTTAGAAGCCTACTAAGCATTCTAATAATACCAATTACGTACCAAAAATACCTATGCAGCGGCACGAATGGACATTTAATCGCGGTGAAGCGAGGTTGACCGGGAAATTGGTCCGTATAAATTCCCCTTCAAATCAGCAGTTATAGTTGATTGGCATCTTTCAGGAGGGATTTAGATATGACCAATGCGCGATATTGGCTTGCCTCGGTGAGCATTGGTACGCTGCTTTTTGCGGCCAACGCGGCCCACGCCCAAGCCGCTCCTGCCGCCGACACCACGACCGAAAGCGAAATCGTCGTGACCGGCATCCGCGGCTCGCTCCGCGAAGCGATCGACGCCAAGCGCGACCTGTCGGTGATCGCCGACGTCGTCACCGCCGAGGATGTCGGCAAATTCCCCGACAAGAATGTCGCCGAAGCGCTCCAGCGCGTCCCCGGCATCGTCGTCAACCGCGAGTTCGGCGAAGGCGAGCGCGTCTCGCTCCGCGGCACCGCGCCGAACCTCACCAAGACCCTCCTCAACGGCCACAGCGTCGCGACCGCCGACTGGTTCATCCTCGACCAGACCGCCTCGACACGCAGCTTCAACTATCTCACCCTCCCCGCCGAGATCATCGGGAGGCTCGAAGTCTACAAGAGCCCGCAGGCCGACGTCGAGGAAGGCGGGGTCGGCGGCACGATCAACGTCCTGACGCGCAACCCGCTCGACCTCGAACCGCTCACCCTCTCGGCGTCGGTGCAGGGCGTCTATTCGGACCTGTCGGGCAAGGTCGACCCGCAGCTGTCGGGCCTCGTCAGCTGGAAGAATGCCGACGAGACCTTCGGCATCCTCGTCGGCGCGATCTACCAGAAGCGCCGCACCCGTCGCGACGGGCTCGAGATTTTCGGCTATAACTCCTACCCCGTCGGCGGCGGACAGAACGGGCTTGTCCCGACGCTCATCGGCTCGACGATGTTCGAACAGAAACGCGAACGCTACGGCGCCAATATCGGTATCCAGTTCCGCCCCTCGGACGAGCTCGAGATCAACGTCACCGGCCTCTATTCGCGCTTCAACGCCGACAACTTCAACCAGAACTACATCGCATGGGCCGCACGTGCGCTCGACGATGGCGGCACGATCAGCAATGCGGTGGTCGAGAACGGGGTCGTGGTCGCGGGCGACGTCGCGTCGCCGGGCGGCGGCACCACCGGCTTCGGCGTCGTCTATGATGCGATCGACCGGCAGGCGGTCGCCAAGACCGTGTCGGCCGATTTCGACCTGACCTGGCGCCCCGTCGACAGCCTGTCGGTGCATTTCAAGGCGGGGTGGACCAAGGCGAACGGCGACACGAGCAACGAGAATTTCCTGGAATTCGCGGGCCCCGGCGCGTTCAGCTACGACCTGCGCAGCGGCCGGCCCGAAGTCGATTTCTCCAGCCCCGATCCGCTGAACCCCGCCGGCGTCCGCCCCGATTTCGCGCGCATCCAGTCGGTCACCAACGAGGACGAGGAGAAATATTTCTATCTCGACGTCGAAAAGCAGGTCGAATGGGGCCCGCTCACCGCGCTCAAATTCGGGATCAAATATACCGATCACGACCGCATCGCCCAACGCTTCGCGACCAACGGCGGCGTCTTCACCCCCGGGCTGCGTTGCGGAGGGGTCGCCTGCACCGCGGCCGATTTCGCGACCGGCGGCGGCATGCCCGGCGATTTCCTCGACAACATCGCCGCGCCCGGCACGCTCAACGATTACTGGCGCGTCGATCCCGCAAAGCTGCGTGCGATCTATGGCGCGTCGACGTCGCCCGTAAACGATCGCTTCCTCGTCCCCGGCAACAATTATTCGATCAACGAAAAAGCGTGGGGCGGTTACGGCCTCGCGAAATTCGGCGGCGACGGCTGGCGCGGCAATGTCGGCGTGCGCGTGGTCGAGACCAGGCAGACGTCCGACGGCTATATCGTCGGCGGTGCCAACCCCGAATTCACCAACCCCTATGGCGGCTTCACCCCGTCGACCGCGAAACGCTCCTACACCGACATCCTGCCGAGCGCGAACCTGTCGGTCGATCTCTCGCCGCAGGTCGTGCTGCGCTTCGCGGCGGGCAAGACGGTGACGCGCCCCGACTTCGTCGACATCACCCCCGGTACCGACCTGAACGGCACGACGCTGACCGGGCGCGGCGGCGATCCGAACCTCGATCCGTACCGCGCCAACCAGTATGACCTGTCAATCGAATGGTATCCCGATCGCGAGACGATCGTCGCGCTCGCCGCCTTCTACAAGGATATCCAGTCGTACATCGTGAACACGACCTCGACCGAGATCCTGCCGAGTGTGTTCGTGCCGGGCTCGCAGCCCACGAGCTGCGTCGCGGCGGGCGGCGGCAATCCGAACCTGTTCAACTGCCCCTATCAGATCAACCGCCGAAGCAACGGCGACGGCGGGCGCAATCAGGGTTTCGAATTCCAGGTGTCGCGCCCGATCTGGGGCGGCTTCGGCGCGGTGGTCAACTACACCTACTCCGACGCCAAGGCGAACAACGGCGATCCGATCCCGGGCAATTCGAAACATTCGCTCAACCTGACGGGCTATTATGAGAATGACCTCGTCAGCGCGCGGCTCTCGTACAACTACAGGTCGAAATTCTTCATCGATATCGACCGCGCCGCGCCGCTCAACCAGGCTGCACTCTCGTCGCTCGACGCCTCGGTCAGCGTCAACATCACCGACAATATTGCGCTCACCGCCGACGCGATCAACCTGACCAACGAAGAGATCGTGCAATATTCGGGTACCCGCGACCGCCCGCGCGCGATCTATGACAATGGCCGCCAATTCTATGTCGGGGCACGCCTGAAGTTCTGATCCCCCGCAGCCGGCGTCCGCTATTCCGGACGCCGGTTCGGAGCGCTATCGCGCAGCCGCGCGATAGCGCGTCGGCGGCACCCCGAACCGCCGCGCAAAAGCGGTCGCAAAATGGCTCGGCGACGCGAAACCTGTCGCCAGCGCGACTTCGGTCACCGGTTCCTCGCCATGCCATAGCCGCCGCGCGGCCTCGTCGAGCCGTGCGCGCATGACATATTGCCAGGGCGACAGCCCGAATGCGTGCTGGAAAGCGCCGGTAAAGCCGCGCACATCCATGCCGACCAGCGCCGCCAGCGCAGCAAGGCTGTGCTGCGCGTCGAGCTGCCCGCGAATTGCATCGACCAGCCGGTTGCGATCCGAGGCCGACAACGCCCGCCGCATGGGCCGCGGATCGCGATGCCCGTATCGCTGGAACAGATGCCGTTCGAGTGCGTCGCCCACCTCGTGCGATGCCATCCGCGCCAGATCATCGTCCACGTCGCGCACCAGTTCGAACAGCCGCGCCGCAGCATCGAAGAGAAATGTGTCACGATGTTGTACCCGCGCGATTAGCGGCGCATCGGCTAGCAGCGCCGTGGGCACACCGAATTCGACGAACTCCGCGCGCTCGCCCTGCGCGAGCGCGGCATAGCGGCACGCCGCAGGGATCATCCACACATCGCCGCGCGACGGCAACACCGGGCCCGAAGGCCCGACCGAAAATTCGCAGTCCATCCGGTCGAGCCGGCCGCCCAGATGAACGACGAAGACATGATGATTCTCTTCGAACGCCCAGTCGGTCGGCGCTTCGAGATTTTCGGTCGCGGCGAGAATATCGAGCTGGCCGATCCGCGCCTGATGCCGTGCGACAACATCGCGCGGCGAGCGCGGCCTGATGCCATCCCATACGGTCCCGAGGTCGTTCAATCACCCACCTTGCGAGCCTCCACGACTCGTCCCCACGATATTCAAAAACTGCGCCGGAATTTGAAAGCGGACAAGGCGAAAGCGCCCTAGCCTTGGAGAACGCCAGCCAAGGAGACCAGAATGGCCGATCACAGCATCAAGGGTAAGACCGTCCTCATCGCCGGAGGCGGCAAGAATCTGGGCGGCCTCATCGCGCGCGATCTCGCCGCGCAAGGCGCAAGGGCGATCGCGGTGCATTACAACAGCCCGTCCTCGGCCGCCGAGACCGAGGAAACGCTGGCCGCGATCCGCGCCGCGGGCGCCGAGGCGGTTGCCTTTCAGGCCGACCTCACATCTGCCGCAGCAATGGAAAAGCTGTTCGCCGACACGATCGCCGCGATCGGTCGCCCCGACATCGCGATCAACACCGTCGGCAAGGTGCTCAAAAAGCCCTTCACCGAGATCAGCGAAGCCGAATATGACGAAATGACCGCGGTCAATTCGAAGACCGCCTTCTTCTTCCTGAAAGAGGCCGGCCGCCATGTGAACGACAATGGCAAGATCTGCACGCTCGTGACCTCGCTGCTCGGCGCCTACACGCCCTTCTATGCCGCCTACGCCGGCACCAAGGCGCCGGTCGAACATTTCACCCGCGCGGCATCGAAGGAGTTTGGCGAACGCGGTATTTCAGTGACCGCGATCGGCCCCGGCCCGATGGACACGCCCTTCTTCTATCCCGCCGAGGGCGAAGATGCGCAGGCCTATCATAAATCGGCCGCCGCGCTCTCGGGCTTCTCGAAAACCGGGCTCACCGACATTCAGGATATCGTCCCGTGGATCCGCATGCTGGTATCGGACGGCTGGTGGATGACCGGCCAGACGATCCTCGTCAACGGCGGCTACACAACCAAGTGACCCCTCCCCGGCCGCTGTCCCGGCGGCCGGGAAGCCGGGCGGACGGCGCGCCATGGCGCCGTCTGTCCGGTTTTTTCAGAAGCGTGCTTCGAAGGTCAGTCCGATCATCCGCGGTTCGCCGAGCAGCGCCTGCAGGCGGCCGGCATTTCGGTACTGATAGTCGTAATATTTGTCGTCGAAGATGTTGGTGGCGACCAGAAAGGCACCGAAATTGTCATTTCGGTACCCGATTTTCGCGTTGACGAGCATGCGCGACGGGACGTCGCGGCCCGCCGACTGGGCAACGACACTCTGATATTGCGCGCCGCGGTAATTGGCGTTGACGTTGACCGACACGCCGCTCGCGTGGCGCCAGTCGAAACCGGCGGCGGCGGTCCAGCGCGGCGCCTGCGCGAACTGGTGCCCCGCCAGATCCTCGACATTGCCATTGTCGACGACGAAGTCGGAAAACCTGCTGTTTGCATATCCGATCGAGCCGTAGACATTCAGGGCGTCGGTGACATCGAAATCGCTTTCGACCTCGAAACCCCAGACGCGCGATTTGCCGGCATTGCGGGTTTCATAGTCGAAGCGGTTCTCCGACAACTGGACCTGCACCTGCTGATCGGTCCAGTCGATGTAGAAGGCGTTGGCGTTGAAGGTCAGCCGGCGGTCGAGCCATTGCGTCCGCAGCGACAGCTCGTAATTCCAAGTATATTCCTGATCATAGGTGAAAGCCCGCGCACGGCCGGGATTGATCCCGCTGCCGCCCGACCGATAGCCGCGCTGGACGATCGCGCTCACCGTCTTGTCGGGCGCGACCTCCCACGAAATGCCCCCTTTGGGCAGAAAGGCCTCGTAGGTCGTGCTGCGCTGCGGCCCGGTACTGCTCGCATTGTCGACGTCCGACAGAAGCAGGTTGTTCACCGTCTGGAATACGAGGCCGAGGAGCGGGTCAGGCGCTGCCGCGGGGTCGGGAAGCGCGGTGATGAGCGTCACGTCATTTTCGTTCCGCACCTTCTGCTTTTCGCGGTCATAGCGGAAACCCGCGAGCAGCTTCAGCCCCGGCGCCACTTCCCAGCTGGCGTCGCCGAACAGCGCCTGTGTCTCGATGTCGAAGGGATAAAGCTGTTCCGACGCGATGAAGACGCGCTTCGGATACGCCGCGCGAACCGCCTGCGCGGTGGCGAGCGCGGTCGCGGGATCCATGCCCGCACCACCCTGCGCCGGCGGCAGCGCGAGGAAGCCCGCGACACGATTGGTCAGGCCAAGGTCGAGGTCGAGGTCGAGGCTGAAGGTGCTGTTCGCCAGATAATCGGGATTCTTATGGTGCGAATAATAAGCGCCGACCAGCCCCTGCAGCGGCCCGGTGTCGAAGGTCAGCCGGACCTCCTGGCTGAAAATCTTCTGATCGGTCGAATAATCGCCATAGGCTTCATCCTCGCGGCGCAGGTCGCCGTCGTACACGGAGAAAGTCTTGAGGTGGTTATAGGTGCTGATCGACGACAGTGTGAACACATCGCTCAGTGGCAACGAGGCGTCGAGCGTGAACAGGTCGGTGCTCGTCTTCGTATAGGTATCGCGGTTCGCCTCGACCGTGCGCCGCTTCCAGCTGTCCGGCAGGTCGGTCAGCGAATAGCCGCGCCCGTCATTGCCGAAATGCCGGTCATAGAGATAGGAGGCGACGATGCGCAGCCCGCCGCCGGGCGTGAAGAGCAGTTTGGTGCGCACGACCTCGCTGTTCGATTTCGCATAGTCCCCGCCGGCAAAGCTGTTCTTGATCAGCCCGTCGCCGCGCGCCAGTTCGCCCGCGACGCGAAACGCCAGCACATCGTCGATGATCGGCCCGCCGACCGCCGCCGCGAGGCGATATTCGCCATCGGCGTCGGTGATCATCGCGCGCGCCTTGCCGCGCCAGTCGAAGCTCGGGTCCGCGGTCCTGAGGATGATCGAACCCGCCAGCGCGTTACGGCCCTGCAGGGTCGATTGCGGCCCGCGCAAAATTTCGACCTGCTCGAGATCCCAGAGATCGAGCGGCCCGCCGCCGCTCGCCTCGCGCGGCAGCGGCGATCCGTCGAGATAGACGGTGGCAAGGTCGCCAAGCCCGCCGCCCGAGACATTCGTGCTCGCGATACCGCGGATGTTGAAACCCGATTCGCCAAGCGTCGATGCGACGTTCGCGGTGCGGTCGATCAGGTCGTAGATGCTGACCAGCGACTGCCGCTCGATCTCGTCCGACGTGAACACTTTCACGCTTTCGGGGGTATCCTGCAGCGTGCGGTCGAATTTCAGGCCGGTGACGACGATCTCGCCCGCTCCGCCTGCCGCATCGCCCGCGCCGGCATCGGCAGCCATATCCGCGTCGGCCGCGATGTTCGCAGCATGGGCCGGCATTGCCGCGCCCGCCAGCAGGACAAGAAGCACCGGCTTGAAAATCTTGGTCATTGCGAAGGACTCCCCATGTCGCTATCGAGCGGGGCCGCTATTGCTATTGCGAATGCGAGTCAATAGTTAGAGCGGACAAAAGGGGATATGCGATGGAAGACAGCTCGCCGCTCGTGCCGGCCATGCTGATGCTGGTCGGGGTCGCCACCGGCGTATGGATGCTGCGCAAATCGTGGCGCGCGCGCGATGCGCAGGGTCGCGGCTGGGTGATCGGCGGCTGGCTGCTGATCGCGGTGTCCTTCGCCCGCCCGGTCTGGGCGCTCGGGACCGCGCGCGGCATCTTTATCGCGCTCGCGCTCTTCTCGACCGCGGCGCTTGCCGTCGTCGCATCGGGTTACAGCATCAAGGTCGCGCGCGCGCGCGCTGCGCGCGAAAGCCTTGCCCCCGAACCTTCCGACCGCGCGACCACCAAGGGACGCGAGACGCTGCGCTGGCTGCTCGCCGGGCCGATCGGGATGGTCGCCGCGATGGGCGTCGGCATCGCCTGGGCCGCACTCATTCCCGGCGAACAGCAGACGCGGCTCGTCGTCGGCGGATTGATCGTCCCCGTCGTCTGGGGCGGCTGCATGGCGTGGACGCTCGCCGACAACCGCATCCTCCGCGCAACCGCCGTCCTCACCGGCGTCGCGCTGATCAGCTTCACCGCTGCCATCCTGAAGGGCTTCGCATGACCGCCGCTCCCAAGCCCCAAAAGCCGGCCAAGAGGCCGAGGGACCTGATGTCGCGCATCCCCGCGGGCTTCGTCCGCGCGGTGCTCCGCGGGCACAGCAGCCTGGGCCTCGCCTTCGCCGCGCTCATCTACCTCATCTGCCTGTCGGGCAGCATCGCGGTCTTCGCGCACGAGTTTCAGCGCTGGGAAAGCGCCACCGCGCCGCAACTGACCGAGGCGACCCCCGAGGCGGTCCAGACCGCGTTCGAAGGCGCGATCGCTGCGGGCGGCCCCGGGGTCGAGCATGTCTATATCACGCTCCCCTCGGCCGACTTCCCGCGCCTCCTGCTCCATGTCGACGCCGGTGAGGATCGCGAATTCCTCGCCGATGCCAAGGGAAAGATCGTCGACGGCAGCGCTTTTGCGTGGACCGAATTCATCACCCGCCTCCACATCAACCTCCACCTGCCGCGCACCTGGGGCGGCTTTCTCGTCGGGCTGATCGGCGTTGCGCTGCTCTCGTCGCTCATCTCGGGCATCCTTGCGCACCCGCGCATCTTCCGCGACGCCTTCCACCTGCGGCTCGGCGGGTCGAGGCGCCTGCAGGAGGCCGACCTCCACAACCGGCTCGGCGTCTGGGCGCTGCCCTTCCACATCATCATTTCGCTCACCGGCGCCTTCCTCGGGCTCACGACGATCATCGTCGGGGTACTCGGCATGGCGATGTTCAACGGCGACGTGAACAAGGTCTATGGGCTGTTCATCCCCGCGCCGCCGGTCGACGATCCGCGCCCCGCGCCCGTGCTCGACCTCCGCCCCATGTTCGCAAAGCTGCCCGCCACCGGCGGCCGCGTCGAATATGTCTTCACCGAACACCCGACCGAAATGGGCGGCGCGGCGCTGTTCAACGTCAGGCATCCGGACCGCCTCGCGGGCACCGACAGCTATGCCTTTCGCCGCGATGCCACGATCTACAACGCGTCGCCCGCGGCGGAGAATAACGCCGGCGAGGATATTCTCGCATCGATGGGCGTGCTCCATTTCGGCTGGTTCGGCGGCGGCCTGATCAAGATCGTCTATTTCGCGCTCGGCCTCGGCCTCACCTATCTTGCGGCGAGCGGGGTCAACATCTGGCTCGCCCGCCGCCGCGACAAGGGGCGCCCGGCGCCGGGGTGGGAGCGCGCCTGGGCCGCGACCGTCTGGGGCCAGCCCGCAGGCATCGCCGCTGCCGCGGTCGCCGGCCTTGCCGCGGCGGCCGTGGTCCCCGCGATCGTCGCCTGGCTCGCAGTCGGCGCCGCCTTCCTGCTCGCCGCGATCCGCGTGCCCGCCGCTAAGCTTTCCACGATCGGCAGCATCGCGACCGGAGCATTCATGCT
>NZ_DASWTD010000525.1:0-9169 GCF_036402335.1 Sphingopyxis sp.
GACAGCCGTCGCCGACAAGGTTCCGCTTGTTGTAGGTGAGCTGGACGATGCGCACGCCGAGCAGGTCGAACAGGTCGAGCCGCCCCACCTCGGTTTCGAGCGGCACCGTATCCTGGAAACCGAAGATCACGCCGAGCCGCCCGCTCACCTGCGCGGCAGCGAGGTCGGAAGCGGCGCGCACATGGAGCAAATGATCAGGCAGCGCCTCGACAAATCGCGAATAGCGCGCGATGCGGCGCAGCGTTTCTTCATAACGCCCCGGCGTATTGCCTGCGGCGCCGACTGTCTGGTGGATCGCGGTCAGTCCCGATGCACGGTAGACCGCAAGCTGCTCCGCGATGCCCGGCGCCTTCGGATCGAGCGCGCCCAGCGACGACAGGCCGTCGATCACCATCGCCTTGCCGTAACGCGCCGCGCCGAAATCGGCTCCACGCGCCGGGCCAGCGAATGTCAGCGCCGCCGCGCCGCCGATCAGCGCGCGGCGCGAGACGATCATGTGTGGAGCGCCTTTTCGAACTCGCTTGCGGCATCAGCGCCGGCGATCGCGGTCAGATGCTTCAGGAAGACCGGAGTCGTGTGGACAGGTTCCTTCGCCATCGCGATCATCAGCCGGTCCATCGCGGGGCGGCCGATGCGATGTTCAAGATCGAGCAGCAACAGCGGCCCCTTGCCGTAGAGCTGAATGCGGTTCGGGCGTCCGTGCCCCATGACCGGGCCCGCGTCCTTCGTCGCGTCGCGCTTGGCCGCGATATTCTTCGCCAGCTCTTCGGCGCCGAAGGCATGTTCGACATAACGCATCGACATATATTCGGCGGCCGATTCGACGAGCCAGAAATCATCGGTCAACGGGCTGGCGAGCATCCACCAGGCGTGCGCAATCTCGTGGCCGACATAACGGCCGGGATTGACCTCGGTTATGTCGGGCGTGTTCCGGCCGCCTTCGGACAAGACGGTATAGGCGGTGCGCGCATAGCCCATCGAGCGATCGCGCCAGACCTGCGCCATCCGCACCTTGCGCGGCAGCGGGCCGAACATCGTTTCGAAATAGCGCGCCGCACCCTCGGCATGCTTGACGTACCAGCCCGACAGCCGGGTCGACAGGTCGCGCGAGTAGAATTCGACGCCATGCGCCTCGGCGCGCTGGAGCCCGTGCATCGCGACCATCGGCAGGTCGATGTCGAGGAAATCGCGGTGGATGCGCACCCCCGTCGCGGTCCGCGTCACATCGCCCTGCGCGACGACGACGAGGTCGGGGGCAAGCCCGTCGATCGTCGCATCGACGGTGAAGCGCGTCTGGATGTCGGCGCCGACCGGAAACCACATATGGTCGATGAACAGTTCATAGCCCTCGGGCCGCAGCGGCTTGTTTCCGCTGTCGTGCTCGGTAAGAATCGGCCCTGCGTAGCGAAAACGCAGCTTGACCGGGTCCACCGTCGGCGCGGCGAAACGAAAGCTGTATTTGTTGAGCGCCGGCATCGGCGAGGTCGACGGCTCGACCGACATGGTCACCCCAGCCGGCAGGTCCATCGGCCGCAGCGCAAAGCGGTCCGAAAGCAGGAAGGCCTTTTCGGACTCGGACTCGCTGAGCGTGATTGTGACGTCGGCGTCGAGTGCGCCCTGCGGGTCGAATTTCGCCGCGACATCGTAATGCGGCGGCGCCGCGTGCGCCGCGGTCGCACCGCCGAGCGCCAGCAGAAGCGCTGATAGACTCTTCATGCCGATTGTCCTCCCCCGGCGATCCATGCCTCGATGCGTTCTTCGAGCAGCGGCAACGGCAGCGGCCCCGCGCCCAAGGTGATGTCGTGAAAACGGCGAAGGTCGAACCGGTCGCCGAGCCTTTCGCGCGCGCGGGTGCGCAGTTCGATGATCTTCTGCATCCCGATATAATAGGAGGTCGCCTGACCCGGGATGACGATGTAGCGCTCGACCTCGCGCTGGTTGTCATAATGGCTCGACGGCATGTTCGCGTCGAAATATGCGATGCCCTGCTCGCGCGTCCATCGAAGCGCATGGACGCCGGTATCGACCACCAGACGGCAGGCGCGCATCAGCGACAGCGAAAGGCGCCCGAAATCCGAATAGGGATCGGCATAGAGCCCCATCTCTTTCGGCAGCAGTTCCGAATAGAGCCCCCAGCCTTCGGAAAAGGCGGCGATGCTCGCAAAACGGCGGAACTTCGGGAGCCCCTCCATCTCGTGCGCGATGCAGGTTTCGACATGATGGCCGGGGATCGCCTCGTGATAGAGGGTCGCGGCGAGCTGGTAGCGCGGCTGCGCCTTCATGTCGGCAAGGTTGATATAGAAGATGCCCGGCGCCGAGCCATCCTGCGGCGGGTTGCGATAATGCGCCTTGGGCGCCGATTTCTCGCGCCATGCCTCGATCGCGCGGACCTCGACCGGCGCTTTCGGCAGACGCGCAAACAGCTCGTCCTGCCGCGCTCGGATTTCGTCCAGCAGGGCATTCGCCTCGGCGACATAGGCAGCGCGCCCGGCGTCGGTATCGGGATGATAGAAGCGCGGGTCGCTGCGCATGAAGGTGAAAAAGGCCTGGAGGTCGCCCGCGAAGCCCACCTGTTTCATGATCGCGCGCATCGCATCGTGGATGCTCGCGACCTCGCGGAGCCCGAGCGCGTGGACGTCGGCCGCCTTCAGCGGAAGCGTGGTGTAGTTTTCGAGCTGCGCCGCATAATAGGCCTGCCCGCCCGGCAGTTTCCAGACGCCCGCGGTCTCGTCGGCCTTCGCCTCGGCAGCACGCAGATGCGCAATCAGCGCGCGATAGCCACCCGCGAAGCCGCCTTGCAGCGCCGCGATGGCGCGTGCGACGAAGTCGGCGCGGTCGGTATCGGCCAGGTCCGCCTTTGCAATCTTGCCCTTGAAGTCGGCGAAAATCGGGCTGTCGCCCTCGCCTTCGAACGGCGCCCCCTTGAGCAGGTTGAGACAGGGTTCGAGCACGAGGCCGTAGACGAAGCGCGGGGGCCGGATGCCTCTCGCCTCCTGCGCATCGAGCCGGGCGATCGCCTGTGCCATCAGCGGCGCGACGGCTTCGAGCCGCCTGATATAGGCGTCGGCATCGGCCTTGCTCGCAATCGGGTGACTGTTGGTGAGCGTGCTCGGGACGCGCGTGTGCATGCCGCCCATCTGCGTCATCACATAATCATGATGGCGCCATTCGAAATCGCGGAGCGCAAGTTCTGTCGATCGCGCGAACATCCGGAGGCTGAGCGCCGCCTGCGGCGACAGCTTCGCGGCGTCGAATCCTGCGAGCGCGGCATGGTCGGCTTCGCGCAACCGGTGATCATCGAGCTCGCGCGCTTCGCTGATATCGTCCCACTTGTCCTGATCGCGGCGGATGCCGAGCGCCGACTGGCGCGTCGGGCTGCGATCGAGTGACCGCTGGAAGATCGTCTCGAAAAAGGCATCGAGCCGCGCATCCTCGTCAGTCTGGATCGCAAAGACCGGCGGTGCGATCAAAGTCGCGCCCACCAGCGCCGCCGAGCCGATGAAGTGGCGCCTGCCGATCATCCCTGTCCTCCCGTTGCGATCCACGCGTCGATATTGGCTTCGAGTATCGGCAGCGGCAGCGGCCCGCTGCCGAGTATATTGTCGTTGAAACCGCGAAGATCGAAGCCGTCGCCCAGCTTCGTCCGCGCACGGTCGCGCAGTTCGACCAGCTTGAGCTTGCCCATCTCGTAGGCGCAGGCCTGTCCCGGCGTGACGATATAGCGCTGGATCGCAGTGACATTGTCGGCATGGTTCGCTGGCGTATTGTCGTCGAGCCACGCCACCGCCTGTTCGCGGCTCCAGCGCAGCGCGTGGACGCCGGTATCGGTGACGAGGCGGCCCGCGCGCATCAGTTCCATCGAAAGGCGCCCGAATTCCTGCCAGGGATCGTCGTAAAGCCCCATGTCGATCGGTAGCTGCTCGGCGAACAGCGCCCAGCCTTCGCTGAACGCGGTATAGCCGCCGAAGGCGCGAAACTTCGGCAGCCCGGTCAGCGCGCGCGTCACTGCCTTTTCGAGATGATGTCCGGGAACCCCCTCGTGATAGGAGAGCGCCGACAGTTCGAAGATCGGCAGGTTCCGCATGTCGCGCGTATTGACGTAGAGTATCCCCGGACGCGATCCATCGGCCGAAGGCGCGAAATAGCCTGCGGTGCCTGCCGATGCTTCGAGCCAGGGCTCGACCGGTTTCACCAGCACGTCGGCACTCGGGACATGGTTCGTCAACTCGCCGAGCCGCGCAGTCACTGCGGCGATCTTCGCGCGCATCGCGTCCAGATAGGCGGCCTTCCCTGCTACGGTGTCAGGATAATAGAAACGATCGTCGGCACGGACATATGCGAACAGCTCGGGCAGCGTGCCGGTAAATCCCGCGCGCTTTGCCACGGCGCGCATCTCGCCGTGGAGGCGCGCCGTCTCTTCGAGCCCGATACGATGCACTTCGGCGGGCGAAAGCGGCAGCGTCGTATTCCAGCGAAGCTGCGCGGCATAATAGGCGTCACCATCGGGCAAGCGCCAGACGCCATCGTTGCAGTTCACTCCGCACCCGATCGCACGAAGATGGTCGATGAGGCCGCGAAAGCCGGGCCCGAAGCCTTCGACGAGGCCGGCCTCGGCCGCTTTCACCAGTCGCGCTTGTTCGGCACCTCCGACCGGAAGCTTCGCGAGCTTGCCACGAAAATCGGCGAGGATCGGACTGTCCGGCGTGCCAGGCTGGAAGGGTGCGCCAGCAATCAGTTTCTCGCAATTGCCGATGACGAGCGGCGCCGAGAAGGGCGGCGGGACGACCCCGTTCGCTGCCTGCCGTTCGAGCCCTGCCACAACCGCGGCCAGATAGGGCCGGACCGCGTGCAACCGCGCGACATAGGCTTCGGCATCGGCGACGCTCGCGATCGGGTGATTGTTGATCAGCGTCTGCGGAATATCGCGCTGCGGCCCGCGCATCTGGCACACGGGATAATGATTGCCGCGCCAGCGGTGGCGCTCGATCGCCTCTTCGGCATCATAGGCGAAAAGATCGTAGCTGAGCTGCGCCTGCGGGCCCAGTACCGCGCGGTCGAAGCGCTTCAGTTCGGCGAGATCGCGCCGCACCAGTGCGACATTCTCGTCGGCGCGCGCCTGACTGACGTCGGGCCACCAGCCTGCGGTGCCGCCCGTCACCCCCATCGACGATTGCGCCGCGGGATTGCGCGCCAGATCGCGCTGGAAGACGCTTTCGAAAAAGGCATCGAGGCGCACATTTTCCTCCGCCGGCGCAGCCCATGCCGGCGTAGCGACGAGGAAAGTCCCCGCGGCGATCAGCTCGCGGCGGTTGATGCGAAGGTCGCTCACCGGCCGTTCGGGAAATCGCCGAGCGGCGAGACCACCGCCGGCTCGGCCTTGGCCGTCCCGGCCGGCACGCGCTTCACATGCGTATCGAGGAACTCCAATATCTTGCGATAGGCGACGATCTGGTTCGCCTTTTTGCGAAAGCCGTGCCCCTCGTCGGCGAACACGACATAGTCGACCGGCACGCCGTTCGCCTTGACCCTGGCGACGATATCCTCGGACTCGACGGGCAGCACCCGCGGGTCGTTCGCGCCCTGGAGCACGAGCAGCGGCTTCTTGATATTGTCCGCGTGGAAGACGGGCGAAATCTTGCGGAGGTAATCGGCGTCCTTTTCGGGGTCGCCGACCTCGGTGAAGAGCAGCCGGCGCAGATCCTCCCACCAGCTTGGCGTGTTGGCGAGCAGGCGCGGCCAGTTCGACACGCCATAGATATCGACCCCCGCGGCGAACGCATCGGGGCGGAAGGCGAGCCCGGCGAGCGTCATATAGCCGCCATAGCTCTGCCCCTGGATCACGACCTTGGCAGGGTCGACGAAGCCCGTGTCCGCCAGCATCTTTTTCGCCGCTACGACGTCGTCGAGATCGGCGTCGCCATGCTTGCGGTCGTCGAGATGGTAGAAGGTCCGCCCCGATCCGCTGCTGCCACGATTGTTGATCTCGAACACAACATAGCCATGGTTGGCGAGATATTGCTGCAACGGACGATAGCCGATCTTGCTTTCGTCGCCGGGGCCGCCGTGGACGTGGATGACGGCAGGAAGCGCGTCGCCCTTTTTCGCGCCCTTCGGCACATAGAGAATGCCCGGCACCGTGACGCCGTCCCAGGATCTGAACCGCACGACCTCGCCCGCGACCAGATCGTCTGGCGCCACGCCGGGCGCGCGCGCGTTGAGAAGCGGCGTCCGTTTGCCCGTAGCAAGGTCGAGCAGCAGGATTTCGCCCGGCGTGGCACCATTCGACGCGGTTACAAGCGCCTTCTTCGCGTGGTTGGCGAGGAGCAGGCCGCTGCTTGCACCCGGCACCGGGTCGGCGAGCGACTGCGGCTTGAAGGTCGCCGCGTCGAACAGATAGGGACGCGAGCGCGCGTCCTCGTTGACCGACACGACCAGTGTCCTGCCGTCGCGCGACAGGTTCGCGCCCTGGACATCCCAGTCGGGCTTGAACGCGGTCACGCGCTTTCCCGTGGTCAGGTCCTGCCGCACGAGGAAAGCGAATTCGCCCCCGTCGTCGGTGGTGTAAAAAAGCTGCGCCCCCGTGTCGGCAAAGGTCTGCGGTTCGCACGCGACCGGCTTACCCTCGGTGGTCAGCTGGATCAGCTTCGCCGCGGTCCGGTCGTAGACATAGCAATGCTTGGTCGCATTATCGACGATCCGGCTGAGCCCGACATAACGGCGGTCGGGGCTGACCGCGCGCACCTGATAGGCCTTGTCGTTTTGGAACAGGAGCGTCTTGGCATAGCCGTCTGCCTGGATCTCGTAGAGGTCGAAGAAGCGCGGGTCGCGCTCGTTGGTCTGGACGAAAAAGCTTTTGCCGTCCTGTGCCCATTCGACGAAGCGCGCGACATGCCTGGCACCCGGCGTTACGTCGCGCGTCGTCCCGTCCGGCTCGCGGACATATATATGCGCAAGTTCATTGCCGCCCTGGTCGCTCGAAAAGAGGATGCGCTCGTCGGCGGGAAAATAGCCGATCGCACTCACCGTCTCCTTGACCGAATTGGTGAGGGCCGTCGCCTCGCCTCCGCCCGACGGCATTTCGTAGATATTGGCGATGCCGGTACGGTTGCTGGTGAAGATCAGCTTTTTGTCATCGGGCGACCACGACAGGCCGCCGATCACGTCCGAATCCATCAGCTGTTCGATCGTGTAGCTTCTGGGCGGTGCCTCGCCGGCGAGGACCGGGGCGGCAGGCCCCAAAAGGCCGATGGCGAGCAGCAAGCCTTTGCGCATTTTCATTCACTTTCGTTCGATGAGGGCGGCGCGGAAGAGATTGTCGTCGGGGACGAAAATGCGCCTCCCGCCGCCCCGGCGAGCCTAGAATCCCGCAGTCGCGGTGAGCAGGTAGCGCCTGCCAAGCAGGTCGTACCGGCCGTAGTTCTGGCTGTTCAGCTGCGCCCGGCTCGGCTTGCGGTCGAACAGGTTGGAGACCGCAAGCTGCACCCGGAACCGTTCGTCAATCTTGACGCCAGCCGTCGCATTGAAACGCCAATAGGTTCCGATCAGATTATCCGCATCGGGCACATCTTCGGCGTCCTGCAGAATATTTACCTTCGCAGGCCCGCTCCACAGTGCCTGGAGTGAAAGATCGAGACGATCGGTAACATAGGCGGTGTTGAACTGCCCCGACCATCTCGGTGTCGCCGACGTTCCTACCGAGCTTGTCGGTACCGCCGCCGCGGACGTCTTCACATCATATCGATCGTTGTGGAACAGCTTGGCGCCGAACTGGAGCCTGCCCGACGCGGGGTCCTGTGCCAAGGCAAAGCCATATTCGGCGGATATGATAAGGCCCGCGAACTTGATCGACGCGACGTTGACGTAGCCGCTGTTATACCCGTCGGCGATATCGCCCGCGATACGGATCGGGTTGGCCGATCCCGGCCCGGCCTCGTTGGCACCGAGCCGCCTGAAGGCGGCACAAGACGGCTCATTGGGGAAATTCGAGCTGTCGTAGCAGGCCTCCAGAAGATTGCCGATCGCGAGACGCTGAATTCCGCCGGTCAGGCTGATCTCGCTCCAGTCGGCCGCGAGGCGCAGCCCCGGAATTGCGGTCGGCTGGTAGACAAGGCCAGCCGACCACGAGCGCGCCTTTTCGTTCGCGAGGTTGGGATTGCCCGAAATCGTCCCGACCGGCGAGACCCCGGCAGTGGTCGCTACAAACTGGTCCGGCGTCGTCCCGAACGCCGCGAGCGCGGCTGTGCAATTGGCAGCGCGGACCGTTGGGTTATTACCCTCCTGATACCGTATCCTGTCGCACGGGTCGTTGAGCGCGCCGCGCGTCGGCGATGCTCCGGAAAAAAGCTCGGTGATCCCGGGCGAGCGGATCGAGCGCGTGTAGACGCCGCGAAACTGCAGCCCGTCGCCGATACCCGGCAGGCGCGGAGAGAAGCGACCGCCTGCCGACCAGGTCAGGTCGCCGCCCGCAAGCGAATGGTCGACATAACGCGCCGCGCCCTCGATGCTCAGGCTTTTGATGACCGGCCAGTCCTGGTCGGGCGAAACGAGCGGCACCGAAAGCTCGCCGTAGACTTCCTTTGTGTGAAAGCTGCCCTTGGCGCCCGTATAGGGAGCGACGAAAGTAAAGCCGAGCAGCGACGACGGCTGGCTGAGGATCGCGTCGGGTGTGAAGGCGCCCTTTTCCTTGCGGTACTCGACACCGATGTTGAAATCGATCGCCTCGCTTGCGATCCTGAAGGGCAGCGATCCGTTGAGGTTGGCGTTGATGATAAATTGCTGGTTGAGGCTGACCGCGCTCCCTTCGTCGATAACATAGGCCGCAGCTTCGTCGCTGAAGACATTTTCCCCGAACAGATTGAGCGGCACGCAATCCCCGCCCGAGCGACAAACGATATTGCCGCTGGCATCTTCGATCGCATCGACGGCCAGCAGAAACCGGTCGCTGTTGATATATTTGGTCGTCGCCTTCGAGCGGCTCCGCCCATAGTTCATTGCAATGTCCCAGTTGGCGTCCTCGCCAAAAAGGCTGGCCTCTCCCTTGAGCCCGACCACACCGCGCCACAATTGCACCCGGTTCCGGTACAGTCCGCCGTCCCGGTCGACAATGTCGCTCAGGTTGCGCGCGAAGAAGAAGCTGTTGGTGACGCCGTTCGCGGCCAGCGTGCTGCGC